>QBUV01000131.1 GCA_013572355.1 Candidatus Methanogaster sp. | reverse complement strand
CATACTGATATATGAACCGCAGAGTATTAGCATTATTTTAGTATCATTAAATAAATTATCCCATTTATCCTGCAGGATGGACAGCATCTCGGGAAATTTCACAACAATGAGCGGAAATTCGTCGATCACCAGAACAAACCTGTCCGATGCTTTCTCTGCAAGATATTCGAAGCAATCGTCCCAGCTTGATAGAGGCGAGCGGGCAAGCGAGATGTCTTTGAAATGTTCCATTAACATCAGGTTAAATCTGCGTATTGTATCTGTTTTTGACTCGGCTCTGCCAAGAAAATACAATGTTGGTCTGCGCAGGGAGAACTTATTTATAAGTTCGGTCTTTCCGATTCTTCTGCGACCGTATAGGATTATGAACTCGGCTTTGCCTGAGTCATATTTTCTCTGCAGGAATGTTAGTTCTTGTGTTCTGTTGATGAAATTCATTATGAGTATATACTCGTAATTCAACAATATAAATTTTACGGCAATCCCACTCGAACATGCTTCAAAGCAACCGATGTGCAGGTAACTGGCAGAATCGAGTGTGGTCGATGTGCGCCCGCCAACCTCCACTACACTCTGCACTGATCGCCCCGGATGTGGGCGCCCCTGCCGCGATGGGGCGTGATGCGGGCGAGCCGACAGTCTCGCCCCGCCCTTATCTCTGCCGCATCATCGCGTAAGCGACTGCAAGCACCCCGCAGCCAGCAAACGCCGCGGTGAAGCCCGGCGCACCCTTCTTCGCTGTCCCTGCCGTCGTGCCTTCCGCCGCCGGTGCAGTCGTCTCTGCCGCCGCGGGTTTCGTCTTCGTCGGTGCTGGCGTCGGTGTCACGTGCTCGCCCGCCGGTGCAGTTGTCGCGGTTGCTGTCACTGATGCTGCCGGTGCTTTCGTTGCGGTTGCGGTCGGCGTCGGTGTCTCGAACCATCCTGGCGGGTACGTGCCGCCTCCGCCGCCGGTTGGTATTGAACCGACAAGCCCGAAGGTACCACCAGGTACTTCCGACCCTGCCTGCACGTAACCGCTGACGCAACCTGCCGAGAGCGTTCCGGTGCCGGATGCATTCCACGCCCATACTGTGATGTTTACCCATTCGTCTGGACCGACGGTCTCATTTATGGACGTGTTTGTGGTGCCGTTGTGCCATGTACCGTTTACGCTGACGTTGTACGAGTCTGTGACGTTGCCCATGTCAAAGACCGCCGGTGTTGAGTTACCCCCTGCATCAGGAAGATCGCCCGCCCCTTCCGCCCCTGCCTGCCATGTATAGTTCACCCAGTAGCGGCCCGTGGTGTTCGTAAGGTTCGTGGGGTCTGGCGGGATGTATGTTGCCGATGCCAGAGCAGGTGAGGTGCAAACCGCAAGCATTGCAGCAGCAAGAGCGATTAAGATCACGCTGTTGCACTCTTTCCGGATGCTTCTACTAACTTTTATCATCCCGCGCCCCTGTTTCCAATCGTGTCCGCCCGCTGCTGCCGCGGCGCAGACGGACGCCACAAGCGTGTGCGCACGAGTAAGCGCGTCGGATGTAAGCATTCGCAATTGTTTTATTCTGTCCGGTATTGTGCCTGTATCCATGTTGACCTGCCTGTTTATTCCTGGGTGGGAGGATCTCGCCCACCGTTTCCGATTGAGTGCCCATAAGGCGTATATAAGAAGTAGTGCTCAGATCGCACGATCTTCGCGCATGCACCTCACCCGATCCCGTGCACATAGACTTCGCAGTACTCGTCGCCGTGGCTCAAGAGCTTCCTGACCTCAAGTTCAGCCATGCCCCGGAAAGCGCAGTGCATCGCACCCCGAAAGATCCCCCTGCAGACATGGCACGCATCGGAATCATCCGCAAGCGGGCATCTGTGCACCGTGTAATGCGCGGTACTGCCCCTTACATCCCACTCTGACTCACGCCCTGGTATCTTATCGATCCGTGCAAGCGCATCCTTAAACTTATCAGCAGTCCAGACCTCGCCATACTGCTTCGCATAGTTATGTATGACCTGCCTGCCAATCCTTCTTCCAAAGACTCGCATGTGCCGGTCAGAGTTGATACTTCTCTCCTTCAGAAACGTTGAAAGTTCGCGTAACGGCTCATCGAAGACATCCTTGACCCCCACATACTCGAGCAGTTCCCTGATCTTTTTTTCGACCTCTGGTCGGTGTTTCAGTGCAATCACGTTACTGGTGATCTGGCAATCGTAATTGAGTCCTGCCGATTCGAGCATGCACAAAAAGATGTTCTTCAGTTGATCCACCGCGCGCATGCTCCGGTAGCCATGGTGTATCGTTATATCCTCACCATCGATATCCATCCGGTTAACGATGCGCGAGGTCTCAGCAACGCTCTTCAGGTCGAGGAGCACCTCCTGCAGCGGTACATCCTCTGACAACTTCTCACAGAGGCATTCGGATGTCATGATCGCTCTTGGCACCTTGCCGATCAGGAGATCCTCGTAGAACTTCCGGTGCAGCGCAACGATCTCGTAGTTTGCCGCGCTGTACTCATGGATCAATGATCTCCAGAATTCCGGTTTTGCATGAAGTTCCTTAACCGTCTCCTGCATACAACCAACATTCTTTAAAAGATCGTTATATGCTTCATTCGGGCTTGCTCTCTGTTCAAAATCGATCTTGAGCGTATCGAGGTGCGAGCGCATCTCTATGATCCCGAGCGAGAAGGAGGTCAGGTATGACCCGATGATTCCTGCAAGAAACTGCCGCTTGTCATCGTCTATCCCCTTGATCTCCGCATGGACACTCGATGGGCTCTGATCATCATCCGCGGTCATGCTTATCAGCGCGTCCCAGTAAAGACCCGTGCAGAGATTTCGTATCGCTTCCTCGAATTCTGAGATGGTTGTCACCTCGGATGGATCAAAAACATGATCCAGAACCTCTTTTTCGATGATAAGGTCTTTTGTCTGCGTAAGCATGTAATCGAATATCGGTTTCGGGACGATCGCCTGATCCTCCCTGATCTCCCGGAGCGTTGCGATCAGGAATGTGGCGTCCTTGACACTGCCATAATACTGCAGAGCGACATCGGTGAGATCGATGGCATCCCGTATCGCAGCACTGAGATTTCCTTTATGCTTTTCGAGGAGCGGCTCGATCTTCTTCAGATGTTCGTCCTCGAGTGCGATGTGTTTTCTGAGTACCATTGTCTAATCCAGATGTGGCGTGTAATATAAAAAGCCTTTTGGATAGCACAGCACCCATGATATGTGATACACCATGGCGGGGGATGGCAAGTGGGCATGAAACCCACCAGTCCAACAGGAGTGTGTAACCATTCCGCAATCTCCACACTATCTGGCACTTGGTATCAACAGGCTACCCGTAATGTGCGGCTTTTGTCACGCTTTGTCCTCTAAAAGACATTCTCTCGATTTTTAGTATCAATCGAGTATATACAAGTGACATTACAGAGTGTAGAAACGAGAGAGGCGCGAGAAGGCGCGAAAGACCGGAAATGCAGATGGTCGCGCAAAAGTGCCTCTTGACAAAGAACAAAAACAACACGAGGTGCAAGAGAAATGACACGAAAGTTCCAACTACTGGTCGACGGTGCATCTGATCTTGATGCCACCGCTGTACATGCTATATCAATGGCAGAGCATCTGGATGCCGCGCTTGTGGCAACCGAGATTAGAAACACACGCTGGTTTGACTCCAGCCGCAAAACCGAAGCTGCACGACACCTGTTTCAGGACAGACTTGCAAAAATCAGCGACATGGCAGCAGACCACGGCGTCGAGATCGCTGATGTGCGACAGAAGGCGTCCACTGACCAGCCAAAAGACATCATGAAGATTGCGCGGGACATCAATCCGAACATGTTGATAACAGGTACGCGCGGCGCAACAACAGGACAGGGGTTGAGCGATCGTGCAGCCGGACTCCTAAACATCTCGAAGTACAACCTGCTCATGGTAAAGGACCTTGACCATGACACCGGTGACTACAAGAAGATCCTCGTCTCGGCAGACAGTCCGGTCAACATAGCTGAATGCGCTGCAAAGGTTGCTGATGGGTACGATGCCGAACTGACTGCGGTTCAGGTCGTGGATCTCGAAGAAGGGCTCGTCACAGAGCGGGTTGTTTACCTGCCCGAGGCTGCCGCGTCACCAAGGGATGGAAGACAGCGCAGAAGGCTTGGTGAGACTGTGAAGACCTCTGATACGCTGCTTGCCAGGATGAAGGAGAACCGGCTGGCACGAGGGCAGGCGCTCGCAGACTCTATTGCAGATATCGCGCGCGACAGGGGAGTTGTGGCAAGCTCGCAGGTTCTGGTCGGTAAACAGAGTGATGAGCTCGCAAGACTTACCAGACGAGAGCGGTACGACCTGCTCGTTATGGGCTCGAAGAATGAGAGCGTCCTCAAACGGCTCATGCACAAGACCGCGCCCGAAACGATCGCGAGAAAGGTTCACAGTTCTGTTCTTGCGATCAAGAAAGTGGCGTAGATGCCTGACGATTTTTTCACAAAAAATCGAGTAAAAACTGCCCTTCGGGTGTGGGGGGTCACAACTTTTTGAGTGTGGAGCATCGGCGGAGTCATCAAACTTTTGTGAAAAGTTTGTGAGTGAAAACCTGGTGTTTAACCCGGGAGGGCGGTTTTTGATCAAACTTTTGTGAAAAGTTTGCGAGTGAGAAATGCCCTATATATGTGGCTGATGGACATAGTTGGATTTTGGGGAGCTACACTTGTGTTATTCGCAATTTTAGCACAACCTACATGTTTCTGACGAACTCGCGCGATCCGGCATCTCCAAGCACATGATTCCGCTTTGGAAGACTCTAAAAAAACAGTAGGGCAGTGGGACCGTATGCAAGTCCCCTGCTCTCCGCGATTATACCTTCTTCCCTTCTATGTCGACAATGTATACCTCTAAGAGGTCATCAAGCATTGCACCATTGATCCCGATGTTGTCTGCCGCCTCTGCGAGTTCCCAGTAACTGGCGCCCTTCCTCTCGCAGAACCTTGCCGTATAGACATTCGAGAATGCAAGAGGCATACAAAGTGTGTTCTGGATCCATTTCACAAGGATTCTGGACTGTGTGCCCTTATCCACCTCGGAAAACGAGACGTGTGAGTCGAACTCGTTGACGATCTCATGACCGTACTTCCTGAGGAACTTCTGGATCTTACCGTCGTAATTCTCCTGAATTGCCTGAGCTACCTTGCAAATCGCCGAAAGCGACTTTCTGATATCGTCCTCGGTAACGCCATTCGCTTTGAGGATGTCTGTTATGGTCCTTATACGCGAGTTGTCAGGATTGACCATACCGTCATCCATTATCGGTATTTCAGCCAGATCACTGACGTTCAGCATGTTTAAATCCGCAAGATCGTTTGCCAGTCTGCGCGCATCCCTGTATGAATGGTGTGTAAGTTCCGCGAATATGCAGTAGACCAGTTCGGTCCAGCGGGCGTTTTCATCTTCCCATTTGTAGTCTGCAGGGAGGAGATGCCTGTACTCCGCATAGATCTCCCTGATCCGGCCCTCAAGGAGAGCAACCCGTTCGGGTTTTGTATCTTTCGGTGATGCTTTCTTCATTCGTGCCATTTTTAATGCCTCCATATATAAATTTTTGCTACGTTGTAGCACTTTTCCGCATGATCATCTTACGACATGGCGGCAGTGTGCGGGCGTGACCACTGCCGCCATGAGCATCAGACGGGAGCGGCATATCAACATCTTCGTGGATGTTTAGACTTATTAAAGCTTTGGGTTCCCCTCTTTGACGATAGTGGGCTCAAAATCCCATTAAATCCCACTCAGTGTCTCAAAATCGGAGTTTAGAACACTATCGTGGCGCGATATCCCACTTTTACAGTATCAGTGTGCATACGCCCAATTTAAGTGCCAACAGAATATATATCAATGTGCATTCGTATGTGTGGAGAGAGAATGAACTGCTCAAACACCATGCCAAACGATACCAACCCCTGGTGATCCAACATGAACATAAAACATTTCATAGCAACGTCTATCATCGTGTTCGCCTTCTGGATACTGCTATCAGCGCACTTCGACGCGTTCCATGTGGGCGCAGGCGTCATCTGCTCACTCATCGTGGCTTACGCATCCCACGATCTTCTGTTCACAGGCACAGGAAACCACACCCTGACAAAGACCGTGCGGTTCATCGCTTATCTCCCGTGGCTCATCTACCAGATCGTGCTTGCAAACATCGATGTCGCAAAACGGGCGCTCTCGCCCAGGATGCCTATCGACCCACAGGTGGTCACGTTCAAGACGATGCTCAAGAGCGATGTGGCACGTACCGCGCTTGCAAACTCGATAACGCTCACACCGGGCACGGTCACAATCGACATCGTTGACGACGTCTTCTACGTCCACGCGATAGCAAAGGAGCCTGCTGACGATCTTCTGGAGGGCGCGATGGAGCGCAGGATTGCCCACATCTTCATGGAGGACTGATGATAAATGACCGGCGCATTACTCTTCGGAACGATAGGGATGGTGGACGTCTTTCTGGCGATGGCAATCCTGATAGTCATGGCAAGCTTCGTGTCGCTCTACCGCGGCATCGAGGGGCCTGGAATCTTCAACCGGATCATCGCAGTGAACGTGATCGGCACGAAGACGATCGTGCTCCTGGTTCTTATCGGGTTCATCTACGAACGACCTGATTTCTTCGATATTGCGCTTGTTTATGCGATTCTTAACTTTATTATGACGATAGCAGCGACGAGGTACTAAAAAAGAGGTGGAAAACGATGTCTGACACAACAACGATAACAAATGTGATTACGGTCATACTCTTGCTGGTTGGCGCATTCTTCATGCTCGCGGGAACGATCGGGTTCGTGCGGTTCCCTGATTTCTACTCACGGATGCATGCAACAGGCAAGTGCGACACGCTCGGGGAGGGATTGATGCTCGTTGCGCTGATCGTCTATGGGGGCGCGACATTCGTCAGCGTGAAGATACTGTTTCTCATCATGTTCATCCTGCTTGCGAACCCGACCTCGACTCACGCGATCGCAAAAGCCGCGTACGATGTCGGGCTCGAACCATGGCGGAAACTGGACGACCGGGTGGAGTGGATGAATACAGGCGATACTGGCAATACCAGTAACACCGGTAATAGCGGCGAAGGCAGAGCCGGGGAAGACGGGGAAGACAGAGGTGAGGGGCGATGATCTGGATACTCGATATCACGATGTTATTCTTCCTCGTAGTCTGTGCAATCGCTGCAATTTCGATAAAAGACCTCCTATCATCTATTATCATCCTCTCAGCCTACAGCCTGATAATGGCGGTCGTCTGGGTCGAGATGCACGCTGTGGATGTCGGGTTCACAGAAGCTGCTGTTGGCGCGGGAATCACCACTGTTCTTTTCATCGCAACGCTTGCAAGAACCGAAGGGAGGAGTGAGGATTGAAGACGCTTGCACTCTTCGTGGTCGTGATCACAGGCGCGATGCTAATCTACGCGGGGCAGGACCTGCCTGCGTTCGGCGACATAAACTCACCATCGTACCAGGCTCCGATGACGCAGTACTTCATCGAGAACTCTCTTGAAGAGTCTGGCGTAACAAACATCGTAACAGCCCTCCTTGCCAATTACAGGAGCTACGATACGCTCGGGGAGACTGCAGTGATCTTCACCGCGGGAATGGCAGTCATGCTGCTCTTACGGAGGCGTGAAACATGAGCAGAATCCAGGAGAGTGTGATCATCAGGACGGTCGTGCGGATCATGGTACCGTTTATCCAGCTCTTCGCGCTCTATGTGATCATGCACGGCGCAAGCGGACCAGGTGGCGGCTTTCAGGGCGGCGTCATCTTCGGAGCAGCGATCATCCTCTATGCGATGATCTTCGGGATCAGTGAAGGGAAGAAGAAGATGTCTGATGCTCTCGACAAGATTCTTGCAAGTACGGGATTGACCATTTATGCAGGAACAGGACTTGCCTGCATCCTCTTTGGCGGGATGTTCCTCCAGTATGACGCGGTCCCGCTGCTACCGGATCCTGCCGTGGTCTCCAAGTACCTGATCGACCTGGTTGAGATCGGGATTGGGATCACCGTGCTTGCTGTGATGATCTCGCTCTTCTTCGACGTCTCGCCGCCTGAACCGGAACCAGAGGAGGCGGAAGAATGAGCGGAATCCTCGATATCGTCTATGCCGAGTACAACTACTGGATCTACGTAACGCTGATGATGATCGGGTTCTATGCGATGATCGCAAAGAAGAACCTGATCAAGAAGGTCATCGGGGCAAACATCTTCCAGACCGCAATCTTCCTCTTCTACGTCTCGCTTGCAGACGTCACAGGTGGCACCGCTCCGATTCTTGTGGGCGGGCACGGCGCAGAGCACGCAGCTGACGTGATCTACACGAATCCGGTTCCGCACTGCCTGATACTGACCGCGATTGTGGTCTCGGTCAGCACCACCGCGGTTGCGCTGGCATTGATCATCAGAATCTATCAGGAGTATGGATCGATCGAGGAGGACGTGATCCTTGCGGCAAGAAGGGAACTTAAGCCTGAGTTTTCGGAACATGCACGGCAGAAAGGAGTCGCGGAGGTGGGTCGCCAATGACCGGATTCGACCTCATCGCACCCCACCTTCCCGTGCTCACAGTCGTAATCCCGCTTATTGCGGGTTTCCTGACGCCGATCATCGGATGGATCGACCGCAGACTCCCATGGTACTGGGTGATGCTCGCGATGTTTGTGGTTCTCCTGATAGCCGGAAACAACCTCGTGACCGTGATCAACTCAGGAACGATCCACTACAAACTCGGTGGCTGGGACCCGCCGTTCGGTATCGAATACGTGATCGACCTCCTGAATGGATTCGTCTGCCTGATAATCGCGTTCATCGCGTTCATGGTCTCGATATACTCGAAAGAAAGTGTTAAAAAGGAAGTTCCCGGAAAGACGACCCCGTTCTATTCCGTATTCCTGCTCCTGATAACAGGACTCATGGGAATGACGATCACGGGCGACATCTTCAACTTCTACGTATTCCTTGAGATCTCATCGCTGACCGCTTACGCGCTCATTGCGATGGGCGACCGCGGGGACGGCGTTGTCGCAAGCTTTAACTACTTGATCATGGGGACCGTTGCGGCATCGTTCATCCTCCTCGGGATCGGCTACCTCTACGCGGTCACAGGCACGCTCAACATGGCGGACATGCAAAACCTCCTCCCGGGTGTCTATGATAGCAAGGTCGTTCTTGCTGCACTCGCATTCTTCATGGCAGGATTCAGCATCAAGGTCGGTCTCTTCCCGCTCCATGCGTGGCTTCCTGATGCGTACACACACGCACCATCGACAGCAAGTGCGCTCATCGCAGGGCTGATGACAAAGGTCGGCGTCTATGCGATGATCCGGTTCATGTTCTGTGTCTTCACACCCGCATTTGTGATCGATGTGAACATGACAGAGATCCTTACATGGGCTGCTGCGCTTGCGATCATCATGGGGTCGGTCTTTGCAATAGCACAGAGCGACATCAAGCGGATGCTCGCATACTCAAGCATCAGCCAGATAGGCTACATCCTATTAGGTTTTGGTCTTGTGAACGTGGTCGGGATTACGGGCGGGCTTTTACATATCATGAACCATGCCTTCATGAAGTGTGCACTCTTCCTTGTCGCCGGTGCGATATTCTACAAGACCGACATCAGAAACATATACCAGTTCAAGGGGCTCGGAAAGAAGATGCCTGTTACGACAACCGTCTTTTTGATAGCCGCCCTCTCGATGATCGGAGTTCCCGGAACCGTTGGGTTTACAAGCAAGTGGTATCTTGCGCTTGGATCAATAGAAGCAAATCAATGGATCTTCGTAGCGGTCATCCTTGTATCGAGTCTGCTCAACATCGTCTACTTCTGGCGGATATTTGACAACATCTGGTTTGGACACCCGCACGAGATCGAGAACATCAAAAGGGATGAGGCGCCGCTAACGATGCTGATTCCGATGGTGATACTGGGCATTCTCTGCGTATACTTCGGATTCTTCTCAGGAGATCTGATCGAACATATATTTGAACCACTGGCAAAAACACTGCTTGGATTGGGCGGGGTGCCCTGAGGTGATCATGATGGTTACAGAGATTAATTCAATAACCCCGCTCCTTGCAGTGCTCGTATCGATGATCGCATCCGTCCTGATCCTCGCATCCGGAAAGTACCCGAATATCAGGGAGGGCTGGACGTTTGTTGCAGCATTTATCAAGTTCGGGCTCGTGATCTCGATGCTTCCGCTGATACTCAATGGAAAGGTGATCACTTACACGGTCGTTGAGATGCTACCCAATCTTCCGATTGCATTCAAGGTTGACGCATTCGGAATACTCTTTGCGATCACGTCCTCGTTCCTCTGGATATTCGTGACATCGTACTCCATCGGCTACATGCGGTCGCTCAAGGAACATGCGCAGACCCGGTACTTCTTCTGTTTCGCAATAGCGCTCTCTTCAGCCGTTGGAATTGCGTTCTCAGCGAACCTGATCACGCTCTTCTTGTTCTACGAACTCCTGACGATCTCAACATACCCGCTCGTTGCGCACAATGAGACGCCCGAGGCGATCAGTTCGGGCAGGAAGTATCTGACGTATCTGATGATCGCAGGTGTCTCACTGCTATTCTCGATTCTGGTGGTCTACCACTACACAGGAACAACCGAGTTCTCATTTGCTGGAATCGCAGGAATGGAGACGATACCGCAGACGACACTCATAATCCTCTTCATAACGTTCATGATCGGATGCGCCAAAGCCGCGTTCATGCCGCTTCATGCGTGGCTGCCAGCGGCAATGGTCGCACCGACTCCGGTGAGCGCACTTCTCCATGCGGTGGCTGTGGTGAAGGCAGGTGTCTTCACAGCACTCAGGGTCATTCTCTACGTCTTCGGGGTCGATCTGATGCAATACAGCGGTATCTGGCTCTACATGGCGTATTTCGTATCGATAACGATCATTCTCGCCTCGATCTACGCACTGATGCAGGACAACCTCAAGAAACGGCTTGCGTACTCTACAGTGAGCCAGTTGTCATACATCGTGCTCGGAGCGGTCCTGATCACCCCGCATGGGATCACAGGCGGGATGTTGCATATCCCGTACCACGCGTTCATGAAGATCACGCTCTTCATGTGCGCTGGAGCTTTGATCGTGACTGCTAAGAAGGAGAAGATCAGCGAGATGAACGGAATCGCCAGACAGATGCCGATCACGATGCTCGCATTCACAGTCGGAGCCCTCGGCATGATCGGGATGCCGCCTGTCGGGGGGTATGTGACCAAGTGGTTCCTGCTATTAGGGGCGGCGGAGCTGCACAGCATGATCCTCATCGCAGTGCTGCTCGTAAGTGCGGTCTTGAACGCCGCATACTTCTTCCCGGTCATATATGTTGCGTTTTTCAAGAAGCCGGACCATGAACTTAAGTACAAGGAGGCGCCGCTTACGATGCTGGTTCCGCTCGTCCTGACTGCGATCATATCGATTGTGATCGGGATATGGCCCGATGCGCCGGGGATGTTTCTTGATATCGTAGAGATAGCGGTTGCAAACGTTACAGGAGGGGTCTAACGATGTGGTTCTTAGAAAGATGGCTTGAAAATCCGAAAACTGTGAAAAAATTAGTTTACGCGCTCTACGCAAGTCTTATCATCATTTGCCTGCTCGGATTCGCGATTCATCTTGCGCCACCCGCAGAACATGCTGCACCTGCTGAGCACGCCGAGCAGGATGAACACGCTGCACCCGCCGAACACGAGGAACACGCTCCGTTCGCATTCGAGCAGATACCGATCTTTTCCGCAATATTTGGGTTCATCGTGTGCGCACTGCTCGGTCTTGGCGCAAAGGCGTACGGGCATAACGTGGTCATGAAGGAGGAGGATTATTATGACAGGTGAGATCATGACCGTGCCACCAGCCGCGATATTCATCGTTGGCGCACTCTTAATCCCGCTCTTCAAAGGAAAGCTGCGGCAGGCATACATGCTACTGATAGCGGTTGCAGCCATACTCGATGTCTATTTCATGCAAAACGGCACCTACTGGCTCCACCCGTTCATGGAGTACGAACTGATCCTCGGGAGAGTCGATCTCCTCTCCAAGTGCTTCGCGTATGTCTTCACAATCGCAGCTCTCGCAATGACATTCTATGCGCTGCGTGTGAAAGAGGCAGGCGAGCACGTTGCCGCGTTTCTCTACATCGGAAGCGCTCTTGGCGTCGTCTTTGCAGGCGACTTAATCACGGTCTTCATCTTCTGGGAGGTCATGGCGTGGGCATCAGTCCTGCTGGTCTGGTACCGGCGCACACAGGCATCGATCGACGCAGGATTTCGGTACCTGCTGGTGCATGTCGTGGGAGGCGTCCTCCTGCTCGGCGGAATCATCCTCTATATGCAGGAGAATGGCGGATCGATCGCTTTTGATGCGTTTAATTACGCATCCCCGGGAACGATCCTGATCCTGCTCGGATTCATCATCAACGCGGCAGTGCCGCCGCTCCATGCATGGCTGCCTGACGCGTATCCTGAGGCAACGATCACTGGTGCGGTCTTTATGACTGCGTTCACCACAAAAACAGCGGTCTATGTGCTTGCCCGTGGGTTTGCAGGATTCACGATAGACGGATTCGCGATCCTGATGTGGCTCGGCGCAATAATGGCAATATACGGGGTTGTCTACGCTATTCTTGAGAACAACATCAGAAGACTTCTCGCCTACCACATCGTGAGTCAGGTCGGCTACATGGTCTGCGGCATAGGGATCGCGGCAAGCGCTGCAAGCGTGACTGGCGTCAGTATCATCAGCCAGACCGCAATCGACGGAACCGCGGCACATGCATTCTGTCACATCCTCTACAAAGGGCTCCTCTTCATGAGCGCAGGCGCAATCATCTACATGACCGGCAAAAGCAAGCTCACAGAATTAGGCGGGCTCTACAAGGTCATGCCGCTCACGATGATCTTCTACATGATCGCAGCGTTCTCGATTTCAGGAGTGCCGCTCTTTAACGGCTTCACAAGCAAATCCATAATCATCCATGCCGCAGAGATGGCCGGCAATGCGCCAATCTTCCTGATGCTCGAGATTGCTGCGGTCGGAACATTCCTATCAGTCGGTCTGAAGCTGCCGTACTTCGCATTCTTCGGAAAAGACGCCGGAATAAAGGCAAAGGACCCGCCCACAAACATGCTAATCGGGATGGGGATCGCCGCGTTCCTGTGTATCCTTCTCGGGGTGTACCCGAGTCTGCTCTACAACATACTGCCATATCCGGCGGCGATTGCCGATTATGCGCCGTACGCAGCAGGGCACGTCATAGGATCGCTCCAGTTACTGCTCTTCACGTACGCAGGCTTCCTCGTCCTCAAGAAGAAACTGCGACCGGAGAATACGATCAGTCTCGATACTGACTGGTTCTACCGCAAAGGCGGCGTGATCTTTGTGTGGATCATGAACAACCCGCTTCGGAGGGGCACACAATGGACGATCGATGCGTCGCTTGCTGTCAAGGATTTCACGGTCTGGTTCAGCAAGAACCCGGTCGAAGCGCTCGGGATCATTACAGACAAACTCTGTCTCGGGGTTCTGAGCATCTCAGAGGGGGCGACTGCCGGGGAAGAGAGCGCGGAAAAGGTGCTTGCCACCCGCATACAGGAGTATCCGGGAGAGCCGGTGCGGAGGGATCCGATCGGGGTCTCGGTCTTGCTCGGAACAGTCTTCCTGTTCGCTTATCTGGTGATCTATGTGGTTGCACCGCATCTGTCAGTCTACTCGATGATCGGGCTTCTGGTGGTTGCGGTGATCGCAGGAATCGGGGTGCGGGTGCGGGAGATGATGCGGGGGGTTGCGGGGTGATATAACTCGCCCCATTCAGCCATCAGCCATCCATACGCACCAGAGTTTTACGTATAAAATTCATGAAATGTTTCATCTGCATTTCAGGTGTTGAGGGCATATCACTCTCGATCACCATTTTCTCATTTTTATTGTGAAAATGATGCGGAAAAGTTGTTACATGCGACCAGACCTTATGCGGCGCATTATCGTAGCGGTATATCGTCCCATCTATTTCGAATCGGTTCCAGTGGTATGAATATCTCCCGGAAACCGAAATCAGAGACATCTGCAAAACTCCCATCGACCAACTCGATCCTCAATTTAGCAGGTTCGCCTGAAGGAAGTCTAAATAGTCTTGTTCCCACGACCACTTCTTTAAATTCTCTCGC
>QBUV01000130.1 GCA_013572355.1 Candidatus Methanogaster sp. | reverse complement strand
TGAATAGAAATGTTTTATAACTTTGAGGGGAACAAAAATAATTAGATATAAAGAACTCTAATCCAGATTCTATATTGATCGCCATTCTTAAAATTTCACCGCAATTTCTATGAAAGATTTGATTTTCTTCTTCCACGCAACACACCTCCTTTATCAATACTCATTATGTTTGATGCATATATAAACTTTGATGCATATTCACGTCTCGACCCACTACAGAAGCAGAATCGCACTGCCAGCCATCGTCAGCAGCACATTGGAAAATATATAGGCGCCTGCGCGGCAGCACGGGCCGGAGAACTGGCGAGACCGCCTGATAAGAGACCATCGGACAGCTTCATGCAGATGGTACCGCAAACCTCTCGGATGATCCCAAATGCAAGAAGTACCCACCACATCACCCCTCCACCGCCTTCCTGACCCTCTTCGCATCCTGCCCGACCGCCTCGTTCCCAAACACCCGTGCAATCATCTCGATCGCCTCAAGATTGCGTGCGACATGATCCAGATACTCAAGAACGTCCCCGCCATAAGCATACATCCCATAATCACCGATCGCACGCACGATTCCCCCGGGATCCATCCCCTCACATCTCATCTCAACCACCCGCTTCGAGAAAGCAAGTTCAGCGCATCCGCAGTGCGGCGCATCCTTGTGCTTGCAGACCATGAAGTCGGTGATGAATGCTATAATCTGTTCGCGGACGTCCCCATCGAGAGAGGAGATCCCGTCTCCTGAAAAGACGATGTCGTACGCCGCGCCCTGAAAGACCCTTGAGGGTATGTGCACCTTTAAGGCGGCAGAGATCCTTGCAGCATTCTTGAAATAGACCGAATCGAACGTCTCGAGCGATACCGCAGTATCAAGCGGGTTTTTGTCCTTTTCGATCGCATCCCTGATCAGGAACGCCTGCTCTACGCTCAAGAAGTGTGTTGCAACGATCCTGCCAAACTCAGTTTGCGTGGCAGAACGTGTCAGGAGCCCGTATTTGACCAATCTCCCAAAGAGGTAGCCGAAATCGCCGCCCCCGATCAGGAGATCGTTTAGACTATGCAGTTCCTCCTTGTTCCGTGCGAGTGCGGATGATGCGAGCAGTTCCTCCATCTGCGCAGGCTCCTCGTACAGGACATCGACAGGTTCGATCTCGTGCTTGAGGAGCTTGAATGCGATCTCATCCTCGGTCTCTGAGCCGCCGTGATATTTCCTGTCAGGCTCAGCAAGCAGGACGACCTTCCCGAGATCGTGGTAATCAGGTCGCCCAGCCCGCCCGAGCATCTGGTGAAACGCATGTCCGGTCAGCCAGTCGATGCCCATGGCAAGCGACTCAAATATCACCTGCGATGCCGGGAAATCGACACCTGCCGCGAGTGCCGCGGTCGTCACGACGACCTCGAGTTTGCCGTCTGCAAATGCCCGTGTTATGCGTCTTCGCTCCTTCTGCGAAAGACCCGCATGGTACGCGGCTGCATTGATCCGGAGGGATTTAGCGAGTCCGTGGCACCGCTGCCGCGAGTTTGTAAAGACGATCGTCTGCCCCCGATAGCCCTTCGATGACTCCGTGCCCCATTCATGCTGTGCCAGCCGGTCGATGATCCGTACCTTGTCCCGTTCCCCTGCGAAGAGGAGGTGCAGCTCGAGCGGCACAGGTCTCTCCTCGTACCTGACCAGTCTTCCGCCGGGTTTCTTTGAACCTTGTTTACCTGAACCTTTTAGGGAAAGTTTTTTCAGGAGCGATTTCGGATCGCCGACGGTCGCTGACAGGAACAGGAACTGGGCATCCGGAGCGATGTATTTTAATCGTGCTATCAAGCCGTCCAGCCGGTGCCCGCGCTCCGCGTCTGCAAGCGTGTGCACCTCATCAATAACGACGGTGCCGATCTTCCCGAGCCTGCCTGCCTTGCCGGACCTGAGCAGGTAGTCGACGCCCTCATAAGTGCCAACCCAGATCGTGTCAGAAGCCGTTGGCGACTTCTTCTTCCTCTTTTCATGCATTATCCGGCTCACCCCGACCTGCAGCACCGTTGTGATCCCAAGCTGGCTGTAACGCTCGCTAAAGTCATCTTCCTTCTGGTTTGCAAGCGCAACCAGCGGAACTACGAAGAGGAAGTTCCCCCGCCCTTCCATGAGGTTCTTTATCCCTGCAAGTTCGCCAATCAACGTCTTTCCGGTCGCGGTCTCTGAGATGACCAACTGGCTCGTACCTTTGAGAAGACCGTTCTCGACAGATAATGCCTGGACCGGGAGCAGTTCCTTGATTTTTCCGGAGAGCAGTTCCCCAAACCGGCTGGGGAGTGGTAGATCGCTTATCTTCACAGGCGGTACATCCGTAGGTTTTGTTGCCGCAATCGTGCTGTACAGCGTGAGGTCGTGGTCGAGGCGCTCAGGGTCGAGCATCCCAAAAACGCGGTCGAGGTCTCGCGTTCTGAGAAGCGTCTTCTCGATCCGTTCGAGACCGGCTTCCCCGAGTTTCGTATGGGCAAGTTCCCTGTGCAGTTCCCCAAGCGCACAATCCGGGCATATCATCTCATTTTTGGACTTAATCGAACGTTTGTCAATCGGCGTGAACTTATTTTCAAGCAAACAGTACCGGCAGAGACGAACCGATCTGCACGAGAGTTGATATCCGTTTAACATCTCCACAAACTCCCGCGCGGTCTTCGAATCCCCGGGCGCAAGCAATATCAGGTCTGCACTTCTCAACATCTCAATTGCTTCGGATGGTTTTCTGAAGCTGTTTTCTGACATGAACTTCTGCGGGCGCATCCCCTTCCCGGTCTTCGCAAGCGTGAGCGTGCCGCAGAAGATGGGGGTCTTCTGGAAGTCTTTGACCTGCATGATGCCGATCTTTGACCGCTCCGGGTAAGCGACAACTGAGATAGTCATATATGACTCCATGGAGATGTATTGCACATAACGCTTTCAGAACATGCGTAACACCTGAAACACCCGGAACACTTTCGTAAGCAGGATCGGAACAGGATCAGAGAACATGACCAGAACAGGATCAGAGAACATGGACAAACCAGACCCAACCGACTTCGGAATCCTCGACGGGATCTCAGAGGTCATCGCAACAACGAGATCGGATTCAGGCGTTCCGAACGCTGCGCCCATCGGGATCATCAGGAATCGCGACAGGTTGTGCGTACAACTCTTCCCAGGATCGCATACGCGGCAGAACGCTGCCGGAACCGGAAAGATCGTTGCAAACACCATCCACGACTTGGTTATGTATGTGGAGTGCACATTCAAAGATCCGGGTCCGGAAGCGTTCGAATATCCTGATGGCATGGACTATCCGGTGCTGAAACACGCGAGCGCATGGATTTTATTTGAATGCAGCCAGTCGAAGGGAAATCGGTTTGAATTAACCCCGGTGCGTGGCGTGATCCGCGATAAACCGCTGCTCTGCATAAACAGGGGGAAAAACGCGGTAATAGAGGCGCTCGTACACGCAACGCGGTACCGTCTGAACGGTGACGCGCAATATCTCGATCTGATCGGGCATTACGACAGGATCGTGCAGAGATGCGGCGGCTCTGCCGAGAAAGAGGCGATCGCGAGACTGAAAGAGATCATGGAGGTACGATGAAAGCACGTCTCGAATGCATCCCCTGTCTCCTGAAACAGTCGCTCAATGCTACAAGGGTGGTGACCGATGATCAGGCAGTGCAGGAGAAGGTGCTACGATCAGTGATGAGGACGTTACTGGACACTCCGGTCGATTACGTTCCCCCCGAGATCGCACGTACCATATATTCCATAGTAGATGATATTACCGGGTGCGACGATCCGTATAAAAGTCTTAAAATGGAATACAACCGGATTGCGATGGAGATGTATCCGGATCTGAAAGATATCGTGGATAAATCCGATGATCGCATGTTTACCGCGGTGAAACTCGCAATCGCTGGAAATATCATCGATTTTGGTGCGGATATCCAGTTCGATGTCGGAGAAACGATAAGGGATGTGCTGACAAAGAAATTTGCGATAAATGACTATCCCTTGTTTGTGGAATCGCTTGAAGATTCGAAAAGCATCCTCTATCTTGCAGATAATGCCGGAGAAGTGGGTTTCGACAGGATACTCATCGAAGAGATAATGGATTACGCGGATGTCGTGTATGCCGTAAAGAATAAGCCGATCATCAACGATGCGACCATAGACGATGCTATCTTCTGCGGAATCGATTCCATCGCCAAGATCGTGACGACATCAGACACGCCGGGGACGATTCTCAAGCGGTGCGATCCGGAATTTGTCAGCATCTACAGATCGGCTGATATGATCATCAGCAAGGGGCAGGGAAACTACGAGACATTGAGCGAGGAAGCAGGTAACATCTTCTTTATGCTCCTGGCAAAGTGTCCTGTGATCGCAACCGATCTCGGTGTTAAGATCGGGGATGCTGTGCTTCTGTCGGCACCTTGAGCAGATTATCAGAAGATTTGGATAAATCGCGTCTTCCTAGTCTGCCTCACATATACAAAACTTTTATATTGTTTCATACTCGATAACTCTCCACCATGGAGACCAAATTCATAAAGCGGCACAAGGATTCCAATACTTTTATCATCGAAGGGTCGTCTTTTTTTGACACACCTGTGCATCTGGATGGTAATCTGATCGTTGGCGACAACACCGATTTCTGGAGCGACCTCGTCGTTACCGGGTCTCTTGAACTGAGGAAATGCGTTGCAGTTAAGGGCTCGGTGTGCGCAGCAAGTGCGATCATCGGCGCACATTCGGTGATCAATGGGGGTGTGGAGACAGAGCAAGACTGCGCCGTGCTCGATCACGCCATGATCGACGGGGATATCACGGCAGGCGGAGATGTCATGCTCAGACCGAACATCAGAGCCGGAATCGTGGATGCGGCGGGCAACATCGAGGTCACAGGCAGGGTTTACGTCAAGGAACTGCGTGCAGAACAGAAGATCATCGCAAGGAAAGATATGCTGTAACGATGTTGCCACAGCCAGAGGTTTCGCAAACAGTTACAGGTTCTCACATCATCTACACAAAGTGCACCGGTGATGTCACAAAGAGGATTGATTACGATTACAAGCGGTGCTGCGGCTGCGGCATCTGTGTCGATCTCTGCCCCACGGATGCGCTCGAACTCGGCGATATGCGTGCCATCGGAACCGGACTGGATGCGCCGCCTGTGCTCATGGATCCTGATAAATGCTCGTTTTGCGGGATGTGTGCCGCATTCTGCCCGACAAAAGCAGTTAAGATGGATATCGATGGGAAAGACGCCGTAAAACGGGAATGCTATCCGCACATCGAGCCAAAGGCACAGCCAAACGAGTCCTGCCTCCCGTGCAGTCTCTGCGAGCAGGTGTGCAGTTCGGATGCGATCACAGTCGAGTACACATTCCCGAAGAAAGAGGAGATCGCACCGCTCAAGGAGGGCGCAACCGGCGAGATCAGCATCGATATGGGGAAGTGTAACTTCTGCGGCATCTGCGCATACTTCTGCGATGCGTTCATCCTGATTCCAAAGGATAAGGGCGAGATAACGCCTGTCGATCTGGAAACGGCTCCACCGTCGACGCTTGTGTCACCGTTCGAAAACATCTTAATCGATGAGGAGGCTTGCGATTACTGCGTGCTCTGCGAGGATATCTGCCCTGAGGATGCGATCAAGGTCACCGGCACGAGAGAGGTGGCTGCGCCCCGCGTATCAGGCACGCTATCGGTCAATGATAATTGCGTTGCATGTGGCTGGTGCAAAAGCGTCTGCCCTTATGATGCTATCGACGTTTTCAAGCCGTTCGAAGGCGAGATCCGGCTGATCGAGAACCACCTCATAAGATGCGACCCGCTTGGCTGCCACGCGTGCTTCAATGTCTGCCCTGCGAACGCATGGTACATCCCTGATGATAAGAAGATCGAGGTATCGGCAGACCTGTGCACCTTCTGCGGCGCATGTGAACATGCGTGCTGGCTCGATGCGATCGCTGTCGATCGAACCAGCGTCGTGCACACACCCCTATGCGATACCGCGTGGAGCGAAGAGTGGAAGCGCGGGATTGCGAGCATCGCCTCCGGGAAGCGGATGCGCCCGGATCGCTCGCATGTGACAGTTGCACCAGCGCCGGAGCATGAGGCGGCTCCTGCACCTGCAATGCCTTCCATCGATCCGGTCCTGCTTAAGCGGGCGCGGGAGAGGATCGACCGGATCATGCCGATGCTCTCTGATGTGAAGGCGAGGCGGAAGTGGGAGATAGCTCTTACAGAGGGCTGCCATGACGTGGCAGGGTCGACGGTCGAATAACATTGTCCTAAAGCTCGACCGAACAGTACCTTTTTTATGTTAGAAACCAAAGATGTCGTGAGGAACAGCATCATGAGAAAAAGAAAAAGTTATGACGATGCACCCATCGATTTCGACATCTTCGAGGATATGCTCGATGATCTGATCGACCGTATCGACGAGATTGGCGATACCGTCCCGATGGTGTATGGATTTTCCGTAACAAAGCGCCCCGGGGAGGCGCCCGAGATTTTTGAGTTCGGAAGCCGCCAAATGAGTGATGATCAGGTTCCTGAGGGGCACAAACCATTGCTTGAACTCTTTGAAACCGATGATTGCGTGCAGGTGGTTGCCGAACTGCCCGGCATCGACAAGGAAGATATCTCGATGGACGCCACCGAAAATACGCTTATGATACGGGTGCTCATCGAAGAACGTGAGTTTGTAGAGACGATCGAACTTCCTGCACGCGTTGATCCGTCGAGCGCCACTGCAAGCTACCGTAACGGTGTTCTCGAGGTCGAGCTCAAGCGAACAGGGGATGCCAGGACCCGGATAGAGATAACGTAACATGAAAAACGATGTCTGCGTGCTCGTACCTACACTTAACGAGGCAGAGACGATCGCTGACATCGTAACGAAATTTCTGGCAGACGGCTATCAGGTGCTGGTGATCGATGGGCATAGCACCGATGATACCCGCAAACTCGCTGCTGGCGCGGGCGCAGAGGTCATCACCCAGACCGGAAAAGGGAAGGGGCAGGCAATCCAGCAGGCGTTTGCCACTATCGAAAGCGAATACCTGGTGATGATCGATGGCGATGGCACATACCTGCCGGATGAGATCGATGTGGTACTTGCGCCGGTATTGAGTGGCGAGGCGGATCACGTCATCGGGAACAGGTTCGCCAATTTCTCGCGGGGCGCGTTTACCAGACTGAATCTGGTAGGGAACAAGCTTCTGAACAAGATGTTCGGCATCATCTACGGGGGCTGGCTCAACGATATCCTGTCCGGTTACCGTGCTTTTAATAAGAAAGCATATAAAGGGATTGAACTGAACAAAACCGGCTTTGAGATCGAGACCGAGATCACGGTCGAATGTGTCAAGAAGGATTTAAGGATTTTGGAGGTCCCGATTACATATCTGCCGAGGCGCAAGGGCGCACCAACGAAACTAAACCCCTTGAAGGACGGAGCAAGGATCGGAATGACCATATACAAACTTGCGAAACTGTACAATCCGATGTTCTACTTCGGAGTGTTCGGAGCGATCTTCATGCTTTTCGGTGTCGGAATCGGCATCTACGTGGTGAATGAGTGGCTCTATGGAATAACGCACGTCCTGCTCACGATTCTTTCGACGCTCGTTATCATCATCGGAATCCAACTATTCATCTTTGGCTTGATCGCAAACCTGATTGCAGCACTGCACCGGGAGACTCTGCGGGAGATCAGGCGCAAAATGCGCTATGTTCCGGAACCGGAAAATGATTGACCGGATGGTATGATCACGAGGGTTTTAGGGCTTTATAAGGATCATTGCACTCCTATTAACCCCGATCTCCTCGACTTTATCAGCAATATCGGCAACCGTGCCTGTGACGATCTCTTCATCAGCCCATGAGGCATGGTACGCCACAGAAACTTCGGTATCCGGAGGATAGCCGACAATATCCATGATCTCTCTGATGTATCGTGATCCGATGAAGATTGCCATTGTAGCGGCAGTGGCAGCGCCGTATCCGGACAGTTTCTCGATCGATCCGGATTCAAATCGATAATCATCTCGCCACGGCTCTCCGGCAGGACGTGTGACGATCAACGTCTGATCCTTTGTAAGTTCGGTCCCAAGCGATGCAGCGACCGCGGAGAGCGACGAAACGCCAGGGATAATCTCTCCTCGAATCCCTCGTTCTGCGAGCGCACGCAGATACACAGACGTCCCCTCGAAGAGTGAGGGATCCCCGCTGTGCAGTTTCACAACCGTCCTTCCTCTGCTGACTTCCTCGACGATGCACGCTATAACTTCTTCGAAACTCAGATCCCAGCTGTTTATCTTCTTTCCATCCGAAAACTCAAGTATCTCCGGATTGATCGAGGAACCCGGATATATGACCGTGTCCGCGTCTTCGATCAGTCTCTTTCCCTTGATCGTGATCAATCCGGCATCGCCGGGACCTGCGCCGATGAAAGATACGCCCATACGTCCATCTCTAAAATAACTCGTATTCCAGCCGTTTCTTGTCAGGATCGTAGATGCAGGTCGGATCTCCGCCATAGAAATCGCCTCCGTAGAAATACGCCTTCTGGCGGCATCCTCCGCAGACATCCAGATAATCACACCGTCCGCACGTGCCTGCAAGCGTCATCCTCCGCTCCCGAATCTCAAGCAGTTGCGTTCCTGGACATTCGTTCCATATCTCATTAAACGGACGCTCTTTGACGTTACCCACTGTCATCTGTGGTGTGAAATGGCACGGATTCACATTTCCGAGATAGTCCACATTCGCGACCTTGTTTCCGATCGAACAGCCGCCTGAAATCGTCAGAAGTTCCCTGACCTTATCGAACCGCTCAGGATCCTCCAGTTTCAGGCGTTCAAGGATGTATACTCCATCCATCGGCGAATCCGTCGTCAATATCTCGATCTCCTTGTCCCGAAGTTCGATTGCCCGGTCATAAAGATGTTTGAGCACCTGCGTCCGCTGCTCCTTCGTGACGTCCATCTCCATGATCTCTTTTCCGCGCCCGGTCGGCACGAGGTGGTAGAGGCAAAACCGGTCTATCTCTTTCTCGACGCAGAGATCGAGCAGTTTCGGAACTTCCTGCCAGTTTTCCTTGTGTATAGTAATACGGAGCCCCGTTTTCAGTCCTGCTTCATTCGCGTTCTTTATCCCTTCCATCGCGCGATCAAAAGACCCTTTTACGCCGCGGAACGAATCGTGCATCTCTGCATTGGCTGCATCCACGCTAACCCCGACATACCTGATATCCGCCTCTGCCAGCAGCGCAGCCACTTCTGGCGTGATCAATGTTCCATTTGTGGATATAACCATGCGAACGCCCTTCTCTTTTGCGTGGAAGGCAAAGGGAAAGAAATTTTCACTGATGAGCGGCTCTCCACCGGTTACGATAAGTATCGGTGCTCCAAACAAAGCCATCTCATCGATGAAGCGTATCCCTTCTTCGAGCGTCCATTCGTCGGGATGTTTCGACCTTGCATCCATGTAGCAGTGTTTGCACGAGAGATTACACTCACGCGTGATGTTCCACATGATGACAGGCTTGACCTCGGAAGAGAATCTGATCAAGTCGTCCGGTGCCTCTGCACATGCAAGCTCTCTCGCACGCATCGCCTCCCAGACTGTAGCGCGGTCTGCCAGTACCTTTGAGAAGATGATCATGCCGTTGACTCTGGACGCTTCTGTGATAAACGTTGTTATGGGGTCTGTGGCGGATAATGGTACAGAGGAATGCTTCTATGGCAATCCCTCTGTTCAGTCCCTGAGAAGCCCTCCAATTCCACTCGATGTCGAACCGGATGTTCTGCCTGCTGGCAGGAATGCCCGCAGCGCGGATGCGAGATTCGCTATCGTCATCGACTGCAGGATGATGTGACCCGGACCGGTCAGCGTTGTCAAGAATATCCCTTCCCCGCCGAAGAGCGACGTCTTAATCCCGCCAGCACTCGTGATGTCGTACCCGACAGTGGCGTCGAATCCCACGACCGAGCCCGTATCGACCTTCACAGACTCGCCTTCCGAAAGATCCATCTCGATGAAGTCTCCACACGCGTGTATGAAGACGGTACCGTCTCCACTGAATTTCTCAAGAATAAAACCCTCTCCTCCGAAGAACCCTGCTCCGAGCTTCTTCGTAAACGCGATATCTAAGTGAACGCCGCTTTCTGCGCAGAGGAACGCATCCTTCTGTGCAAGAAACTCGGTTCCGTGCAGTTCGATCGGCCTGATTCTTCCTGGAACGTTTCCTGCGAATGCCACATATCCGCTGCTGCCGGCAGGTGTGAATTCGGTGAGAAAGAGAGATTCCCCACTGAGTTTCCGCTTGATCCCGCTAAAGAGCCCGCCCTTCATCTTTGCCTCCATCTGCATGTTCGGGCTCATGTGGTTCATCGCGCCAGCTTCGGCGTACACGATCTCGTTTCCATCCAGATGCAACGTGACAATCTCCAGGTTATCCCCTGTGATCTCGTATCTCATGGTTACCACCGATTGAATATACGGGTCAAGACGTATAAATGTAATCGGCGGAGATCATAGATTTTCAGGTCAACTGTGCGCAGTTCCCGACTCGCAAGGCTCGCGCCACCCGTGGTGCATCACCCGGACAGCCCAAACGTGGAACCGCGCTCGATCCAGTCACCATCGCTGTCGGTATCGCGCCCGTCGATTCGCCGCTGCCACGAGATTCCTTCTGTCGAATGCGTGTATTCGATGCTGCTGTCGATCTCCTCGCCATTGTGGTACAGAAGCACCTGCCCGCCGTCGTTGTCAAGTTGTACCTTTGTTGTCAGGTAATATCCATGCGGCTCGATGGTCGTGCCTGCCGGGATATTATAGGTAGCACCATCCTCGTTTTCGAGAACCCATCCGCCGACATCGACCGGCTCACTGCCGTAGTTATACAGTTCCGTGGTCTCGTTTCCACGATCCGTCCCTACCGGGTTTGGCATCAGTTCGTTGATCACAATCTTCGGAGCGGACGAGGGAGTAGACGTCGGAGTGGGGGTGGGCGTGGTGGTAGATGTGGGTGATGGTTCGGGTTCTCCGGGATCCGGATCCACGACCGTCAGCACGAAATCCTGCTCTGCAAGGTTATCGGACGGATCCCTGCATTTCACACGGATACTGTACGCTCCAACCTGAAGCGGATTGTCCGGATCGAATGAAGCGCCCAGCCCGGATCCGCCACAGGTGATGGTGTACCTCAGTATCACGCCATGGTAGGGACCGACCACCGATATGAAGAGTGTTGGGATGTCGATGGGTTCGCTGAAAGAGAACATGACACCATCGTTCACGCCAATAAAATCGTTGACAAGTGTTATATTTGGAGGAGTCTTGTCCGGAATGGAATTCGCAACCCCTGGCGTTCCGATGCGCCCGCACTCATACCCTATTGATGTGTGCCAGTTATCCGGATTTGTGCCATCCACTGGGGAGATTCGCTCCATAGACTGTCCGACAGCATCATTCTTCCCGGCAAACCAGTTCCCATCTTGGTTCACGATATCGACCCTCTTCGAGATCGGCGGAAAGCCGCCAAAGAGTTGCAGAACCTCTCCATTGGTTTTGAGTGCCATGTTTGAGATCTGGTCCGGTTCGCAGGTCGTGGCATCGTTTTCCGCGATCAGGTAATAGCCATGCGATGCTATGATCGCGCCCGGTTCGATTGTGATATCGATGGTGTCATTGACCGCCCCAACACCCCTCGTGATCGTCCAGTTTCCGATGCAGATGGTGCGATCGAGTGTGCTATATAGCTCGATGTACTCCTTCTCGTCCCACATTACTTCGCTGATCACCACATCATAGAGCAGCGGATCGTACCCCTGCGCGGGCTCTGATGTGGCATTGACCGATGCATTGGCATCAAGGGTTGCCGCTGGTGATGCCGATTGCAGGTCATCGGGGAGTCCTGTCTGCAGAACTGTGTGATTGGAATCATCGGTTGCGACTGTGAGGTCAAGCAAGCACTCCCGGCTCATGGGCAGCGTCCGTTTCTGATCTGCCGGTGCTGCGCATTCCATCGATGGTGTTTGTATCCAGAATGAGATGTAGTCCTCCGTATCAGGATGCGCGAATACATTGAGATCGTACCGCCCAGTTGCAGTGATGCCTGTAATGCCACAGGTCTTGTCCCCGATCTTTGCAAGTAAGGTGGTCTGCACCGGCGCAGGCGCGCCCTCGATGCTGACATTCCCGTAAAAGCGGAAACAGAACGATTCCGGTTGCTGTTGCGTTTCATCTTTGCTGGCATTGACGAACATCACCAGTGCAACCGCTATAACCGCCACCAAAAATAACACAATGGCAGCTTTTTTCGTGGTAGATGCGATCATATCAGGATCATCGAGTGGTTGATACTTATATGTTATGGTGGACGCGCCATCCTCATCCCGTCTGTCTCGACCCAGCACCAGTGCTTGATCTGGCAGCCCCCCACATACCCCTCCACGACTCCCCCGGATACACCACCCCGTCTTCAGTGATAACAGCCGTAACGTTATCCATAGGCGTTGCATCGAACGCGGGATTATACACCGCTGCATCTGCTGGCGCAAGCATCACATCATGGATGCGCCGCAGTTCATCGGGATCCCGCTCTTCGATCGTGACGTCGCGCTCAAGCCGGGCAGGGTCGAACGTGGATAGCGGTGCTGCAACATAAAACGGTATCTTATGCTCTTTTGCAAGCACCGAGTGAGTATACGTCCCAATTTTGTTAAAGACCGCATCCTTCGTGATCCGATCCGCGCCAACGATCACCTTGTCGATCAATCCTTTCCGCATCATCATGCCCGCGGCAGAATCCGGGATCAGTGTGACAGGTATCCTATCCTGCATCAGTTCCCAGACCGTGAGCCTGCTTCCCTGGTTGAGCGGGCGGGTCTCGCACGAGACGACCGATATTGCTTTTCCCACTTCTACCGCCGCCCGGATCACGCCAAGCGCAGTCCCGACGTCCACGCACGCGAGTCTGCCTGCATTGCAGTGCGTCAGCACGGTATCGCCATCCTCAAAGAGCGCTTCTCCGTGTCTGCTAAGCCGCGTGTTCCGCTCCACGTCCTCGTCAGCGATTGCGGTTGCCTCGAAAAGTGCGATTCTCCTCGCTTCATCGATGCTGCCTGCTCTTCTGACAGCAGCAATCACGCGATCGACACCCCACGTAAGATTGATCGCAGTCGGTCGCGTCCTCCTGATCCGGTCTGATTCGATCTCAAGATCACGCATGAACTCTCGAAGCGTACCTGCGGTGCTCGTATGCGCTGCAAGTGCGACCCCGTAGCCCCCGGCAGCGCCGAGCGCGGGCGCACCCCGGATGCGGAGCGAAACGATTGCCTCGCAGAGTGTATGGACGGTTTTGCATTCGATTGCCCTGTACTCGGAAGGCAGCAGGGTCTGGTCGATTGTGGTTATCGTGCCGCTGTCCCATCTGATGGTTCGCATGGTCTCTGGTATGGGTCTCTGGAATTGTTAAACCTGACTGGTAATACTTGCACCCGACACGGTCTAAAAATCCGAGTGTTTTCCGGGCAGTTCATTAAGTGATCGAATGTCAATGTAAGAATGCATCTATTCGTTCTACGCGACCCTCTCTCACATCATTCGCAAACGGAGTATCGAGTACCTCGCCTTGCGATTCACAGGTCGCTCCATCGGCATATTTCAGAATATAGGAAGCAATCCCTGCCCTATCTTCTCCAAAGGTATCTTTCCTCTCGTCATTGTGATAAACAACAACCGGTTTGCCGAGGAACTTGAATGCAAAACAATTCGCAGGTACCGTTACCGGAACTGTCCTGCCCTCACCATCATAAGTCCTGTATACCTCTTCTCTCTCTGTGAAAAACCAGCCAGGAAGTACTGGTTCGAGTCTCAATTTCAACCCATCCTTCCTATCGACAAAGAATGGGTGCTCTCCTGCAACCATGATAATCCACATATTGAGAAGTTCTGCTGATGCCCCTGTCAGCCTTGGCTGAAAACCCCTGCCGTGAAGCTTACTGTCCGGAAAAGCACTGCTCACTATAAATGAGCTATTCTCAAGTATACTCCGTCCATACGTTTCAGGGTTTAAGAAAGGCATCATCGTGTTCTTGATCTCCTCATAATACTCGTCGTAAAGCCCGGCTTTCAATAACTCAAGCAAAAACTTATATTCCATGTGCAGGTAGACGGATTCATTCTCTATCCATCCGGGGGGATACGCCCTTGCCCGTCCTATCTCGAAAGGTTCTCTCTCTATGGATTCGCTCGTCTTGTACATCCTCAATTCTCTGTCATATATTCCGCTATTTTTAACGCTTCTGTATATCTCACTGGCTGATTCCTTTTTCATCTTTAGCAGATGGACGGGACCTTCCAGAAATAACGAGACAGGTTTTTGTTTGAACTCCAATGGAGTAACAAGTAAAGAACCCGAACCAGTTGATGATATCTCTTTTCTTTT
>QBUV01000083.1 GCA_013572355.1 Candidatus Methanogaster sp. | reverse complement strand
GAGTGGCGCAAGCGGTATTGATCTGCAAATCATTCGCGTGACCTGCGTCTAGGGGTGAAAGGCCAATCGAGCTAGGTTATAGCTGGTTCCTTCCGAAACATGTCGCAGCATGGCCTGACTGGAGATAGTCGGCGGAGTAGAGCACTGAATGGGGAACCCGGGGAAGAAATTCCTCGATCCCCTCTCAAACTCCAAAACCGCCGTCGTCGTAGAAGGTCGGAGTCCGGGCTACGGGGTAAGCCTGTAGTCCGTGAGGGAGACAACCCAGACCATGGTTAAGGTCCCCAAGTGTCGGCTAAGTGTCAACACTAAAGGGTGTCCTAAGCCCAAGACAGCTGGAAGGTGAGCTTAGAAGCAGCTATCCTCTAAGGAGTGCGTAACAGCCCACCAGTCGAGGTTTAGGGCCCCGAAAATGGACGGGGCTCAAGCCGACCACCGATACCATGGAACACAGCAATGTGATTTTATAGGAAGGCAATCCGTTTGGGCAGAAGTAGGGCCGTGAGGTCCTGTGGACCATTCGGATATGAAAATCCTGGCAGTAGTAACAGCAAAGTCGGGTGAGAATCCCGATCGCCGTAGGGGCTAGGTTTCCTCGGCAATGATCGTCAGCCGAGGGTTAGTCGATCCTAAGATGTACCGTAATTCGAGTACATCGAAAGGGAAACAGGTTAATATTCCTGTACCGTTTAGGCAAATAAACTGACGCATCCGGGTAGGTTGAGCAGTCATATGTCAAGCTGTCTAAGCACCGAAACTTGTGGAGAGCCGTAATGGCGAGAAGCAGGTGAATGTGTGATGGCGAAAGTCAACTAATCCCAGGTGACCGTGAAAAGGGAGCCTAAATGATCGTACCGAGAACTGACACAGGTGCCCCTAGCTGAAAAGGCTAAGGCGTGTCGGAATTACACTGGCTAAGGGAATTCGGCAAATTAGCTCCGTAACTTCGGAAGAAGGAGTGCCTGCCGTGAAGACGGCAGGTCGCAGTGACCAGGGAGCTCTAACTGTCTAATAACAACATAGCTGACCGCAACTCCGAAAGGACTAGTACGGTCAGTGAATCCTGCCCAGTGCAGGTACCTGAAAACCCGGTTCAACGGGGCGAAGGGCCTGTCAACGGCGGGGGTAACTATGACCCTCTTAAGGTAGCGTAGTACCTTGCCGCTTAATTGGCGGCTTGCATGAATGGATCAATGAGAGCTCTACTGTCCCTAGCCAGAATCCGGTGAACTTTACATTCTAGTGCAGAGTCTAGAGACCTCTAGGGGGAAGTGAAGACCCCGTAGAGCTTTACTGCAGCCTGCAGCTGAGTTGTGATTTTGGATGTACAGTATAGGTAGGAGGCATCGAAACCCCGGCGCCAGCCGGGGTGGAGCCGCCAATGGGATACTACCCTTTCAAGATTATGGCTCTAACTCAGAGATGAGGACCCCTGTAGGTGGGCAGTTTGGGTGGGGCGCCACGCCCTTGAAAAGATATCAAGGGCGCCCAAAGGTTGACTCAAGTGGGTCGGAAACCCACTGAAGAGTGCAAGAGCATAAGTCAGCCTTACGTGATTTCGCAAAGCAAGGAATCGCGAGACGAAAGTCGGGTCTAGCGAACCAATGTACCTCCTTGATGGGGGTCATTGACTACAGAAAAGCTACCTCAGGGATAACAGAGTCGTTTCCGGCAAGAGCACATATCGACCCGGAAGCTTGCTACCTCGATGTCGGTTCTTTCCATCCTGGCCGTGCAGCAGCGGCCAAGGGTGAGGTTGTTCGCCTATTAAAGGAGATCGTGAGCTGGGTTTAGACCGTCGTGAGACAGGTCGGTTACTATCTACTAGAGGTGTTCGTTGTCTGAAGGAAAGTTGCATTTAGTACGAGAGGAACTATGCAACGGTGCCACTGGTCGATCGGTTGTCTGACAAGGCAATGCCGAGCAGCTACGCACTAAGGGATAAGGGCTGAAAGCATCTAAGCCCGAAACCCATCCTGAAAAGAGACAACATTAAGGACACTCATAAAAGATGAGGTTAATAGAGTCGGGATGTACGCACCAAGGCAACGAGGTGTTCAGTCCGCGGCTACTAACATCCGTATCAGATTGGTCTTGCTATACTAGGATCACTGGATGTATGAGCCGACTTCGGTCGGTTCAATTCAGGCGATATCTGGGTCGCACGTTAATACATGGAAAATAAACGAGCACATCGGCCATAGCGGCGGGGAAACTCCTGTACCCATTCCGAACACAGAAGATAAGCCCGCCCGCGTTTGTGGCGTGTACTGTGGTACGAGAGTCCATGGGAATCCACAAACGCTGATGTGCTCATTCTACTTTTCTGAAAAGTATCATGGTAGCGATAGTTTTGCTATCCAGACGTTAGAGTATTGAACAATCTCAAAGTCAAGGAGATGAGGAATTATGGCTCAGAATGTGATCAGGCAGCAGCGCATGTGATAACAATTAAGTAACGCATCGCCAAAGGGTATGCCATGCGGCTCCAGTTCAAGCTGATCCTCCTATTCATTGCAGTTTCTATCGTGCCGTTTGGCATCATCGGGTACTACACATACACCATCTCAGCCGAGTCGATGGAGGATTATGCCATCACACATCTAACCTCTGTGGCGGAGACGAGAGCTGATTATATAGATACATGGCTTGCAGAACAGAAAGGCGCTACAATGATTATCGCAGGCACATCCGCGGTTGCTCATAATCTCGAGATGATGGGAACCACACCTCCATCGAGCAAGGAATATCTGCAGGCAAGAGACATGATAGGGGAATTCGGGGATACTGTAAAGGCGGAATCTGGCGATTTTGAGGAGGTCTTCGTGCTGGATGCGGAGGGAATCATCATTGCGTCCACAACTGGAGAGATCATCGGGGATGACAAATCATCGCGTGAATATTACCGCGCTGGATTAAACGAGACCTGTATAACGGACGTATATGAATCCCCGACACTTCATAGACCAACTATGCTCGTATCAACCCCGCTTATCATTGGTAACAGAACGGTTGGCGTGGCGGTTGGAAGGATCAACATAAGCACGATTCACAGGACCATAAGCGACTGCAAGGGACTCGGAGAGACTGTAAACATCTTCCTGACCGATAGGGATGGCAATCTCCTCAGCAGTTCGGGCGATGTGTCAGTAACACCACCATTAACATGGCATGACGTCACCCAGGATCACTCAGGCATCTGCGATCGCAATGGAAGAGAGATCATCTGTGCTCAGGTATGGATCCCTGACCCGGGATGGGTTCTGATCGTCGAACAGGACCATGATGGGATATTATCTGCTCTGCACACGATTTTAGAACGGGCGATTGCGGTTACGTTTGGCGTCATTATCCTGATCAGCCTCTTCTCCATATTTGTCGCAAAGCGGATCGTAAAACCGATCAGGCAACTGTACGAAGAGACCGAAGCAGTGGCGAAAGGAGACTATTCGGTTCAGGTTCCAGTGATAACAGATGACGAGATCGGCATACTGGCCGGGCGGTTCAACGAGATGACATCCAGACTGGGGGAGACGCACAGAAAACTCGAAGATAAGATCGCTCTCGTCAACCGTGATCTCGAGGATCAGAGGGGCAAACTCGAGACCATCCTCCAGAGCATGACCGACTGCGTCTTTGCTGTTGACCGTGATTTCAGGATAACCGTGTTCAACCGGGCTTGCGAGGAGTTTACAGGCATCAGCGCAGATGCCGCCGCCGGAAGGTCATGTTATGATCTATTTCCAAGCATGGGATGCGAGACACGATGCTGCCTCTGGAAGCCCTCGGATAACCCTCCCACCGGCATATGCTGGCAGACGCACGTCACTGATGGAAAGGGTCGGAGCGTTCCGATTATGACGTGCGGTGCACCGCTCCATGACGCGGATGGCAACGTCACTGGCTATGTAGAGGTGCTCAGGGATGTCACCGAACTGGCAAAGGCGACCAGTGAACTGAGAAGCGCAAACACTGAACTCGAGATTGCAAATGCAGAATTGAGAAAACTCGATCAACTCAAAACAGACTTCTTAAACATAGCATCCCACGAACTGCGGACACCGCTCACATCGATCAAGGGGTTTGCCGGATTCGTGGCTGAAGAGAAACTTGGAAAATTGAACGAAAAGCAAAAAGACGCTCTTTCAAAGGTTGTATCAAATAGTGACCGTATGACTCGCCTGATCGACAACATGCTCGATATGTCAAAGATACGGTCAGGAAAACTGGAACTGAACATCGCCAGACTGGACCTATCCGGGTTGATCGGCGGCGTTGCTGTGGATATGAAACTGGTTGCCGAAGAGAAGGATATCTCATGCACCGCTGACGTCCCGGAGGGGCTTGTCATCGAGGGGGATCATGACCGTATCGAGCAGGTTCTTGTGAATCTACTCAGCAATGCGATCAAATTCACACCGGTTGGCGGCAGTGTATCGGTCACCGCAGTCGATCACGGAACTTGCGTCAGGGTCAGGGTCTCTGATGCCGGAATCGGCATCGCTCCCGATGATCTGGCGCATATCTTTGAGGAGTTCTGGCAGGTCGATAAGGGCAAGGGCACCGGTCTTGGTCTTACGATTGCAGCGAACATCGTCCGTGAACACGGCGGCGCGGTCTGGGCGACGAGCAAGGAGGGTGTGGGCAGCACGTTCGGATTCAGACTGCCGAAGGCGGTGCTACAGGGTTCTGCGGAAGCGTGAATGCCCACAGGACACGAGCCCCCAAATTTTGGATATACTTCTCATTTAAACACCTCCCCAGCTTCCTTATACCACAAAACAAGATCCAGATGGCTCATGGGTATTTCAGTCTCCCTGGAAAGTTCTTTCATCCCCTCTTCTATCTCAAGATACCTCCGCCGCGATAAGGAAGCCGGAACCTCATCTATCACATGAAGCAATCTCAGATTCTTCAGTATATGCCTGTCAAGAATCGCAAGATCCGCGCCAGGTCCGACGTTCCTCAGAAAATGGCTCGCTTCCTTGTAGCCGATCCCTTTCACATTCCGGACGAGCCACTCCCTTGCGTCACAGGCATCGCTGAATCGGCTGATCCGGGACTTGATGAATAGTTTACCATCGATTAAGAATCCATTTCGCGCTTCGATGACATATCCTGCTTTCTTATACTTGAACCGCACCCCATGTAGTTCCCGGAGAACCTGATCCTCGGTCCCGGTAAGCAGCAGACCCTCATCAAGAAGACGCTTTACAGCAGCCCAAGCGGATCTTGCCTTCGACTGCGGAGTTAATATGCAGAAGACGAGTTCAGCGAAGACGCTTTCCTCGTCCCCGGTTTTCAGGACCGAATCAAACTCCTGAAGTCTCGATCGTATCTCATCCTCTATCGAGGTCCGGATCGCTCGTATCTCCTCTACAAAGTCAGGTTCCGACACCGATACGCATCTCCACAGATTCGACTGTCCAGTCCTTCACAAGATCCCCGGATGCCGCGGCATCGGCAATCGATATCTCCTTTGCACGAACCTCTTCTGCGATGAAGCTCTCCATGCCCTGCAAGAGACCTGCGATCCGTTCGTCCGACAGCTCGACCGCAACCCGGATCCACTCATTCACCTCGAGATCGAGTTCCTTTCGCATATCCTGAATGCGGCGGATCACCTCTGCCGCGTACCCTTCTGCCTCGATCTCCGGCGTTAGCGAGACGTCGACATACACGATGCCGTGAGCAAATTCTGACGCGAAAGCGAACGTGGGGACGGTTCTTTCGAAACTAACCATCTCGCCTGTGATCAATGTCCCATCAAGATCGTAGCTTCCGGTCGCATCGATTGCATCCTTAATCGCGCTCGCATCAGCCCCTCTGATAGAGTCCGCAACAACTCCTGCATCCTTCTTAAACGCGGGACCGAGTTTCGCCATATCAGGGATCGCCTCAACGCCGAGTTCGTCCCATTCCTCGCCAACGCCGAGCATGACAATCTCCTTTGCGTTCGCCTGCTCTGAGAGTACAGAAGAGAGCGATCCGACGGCATGCACCACTTCTTCGCTTGCAGGTGCGATCACGACACGACGCACAGGCCACCTGAGTTTTCTCTTTCCTGCTTGCCTAGCGTTTGCAACCGCTTCCACGACCCTTCTTATCTCTGCCATGTCCTCCTCAAGCTGCGGATCGATCAGGCTCTGGTCAGGAGTGGGCCAATCGCACGTATGAACCGATTCTCCGTTTTCGAGGTTCTGGTAGATCGCTTCTGCAAGGTACGGCATTACCGGAGCAATCAGACGTGTGACAGTCGTTACCATATCGTAAAGCACCCTGTAGACCGCGAGTTTGTCAGGATCTTCCGCTTCAGTCCACGTGCGCGGCCTGATCAACTGGATGTACCATCTCGAGAGATCGTCGAGCACGAACTCGATGATCGCACGGGTCGCGGTGTGGAGCTTGTATTCATCCATCGCAGACGTGACATCGCGTACAAGCGAGTTTGCCCTCGATAGAATCCAGTGATCCTCAGGGCGCATCGCATCACGCACCGATTCGAGCGAGACTGCATCTGCCGCGGGATCGAAGCGGTCGAGGATCATATATGGCAGCGGGAACCTGTAGACGTTCCAGAGAATGTTTATGAAGCGGTGCACGGTCTCGACCTCGCTTAAGTTGAACTTCAGGTCGTCCCAGGGCGCGTTCGTGGATAGCACGTACATGCGCAGTGTATCAGCCCCAACTTTCTCGATCACGGTGTCAGGAGCAACCACGTTGCCGAGGCTCTTTGACATCTTGCTTCCTGTCTCGTCCAGCGTAAACCCATGTACGAGCACGCTCCTGTACGGAATCTGCGAAAACGCAACCATTCCTGCGCCGAGCTGCGAATAGAACCATCCTCGCGTCTGGTCATGCCCTTCCACGATGAAGTCGGGGGGCCACATTGCGTCGAACGCACTATTATCGCGTGGATACCCAAGCGTCGCCCACGATGCAACTGCTGAATCGAACCAGACATCGAAGACATCTTCTACCCTCCGCATCGTTCCGCCGCACCCGCACTCGAATGTGACCTGGTCGACCCATGGTCTATGCAGGTCTGGTGGCACGGGAGATGCCGACACACGCTTCTCGAGTTCATCGCGGGTCCCGATCACCTCGTATTTCCCGCACGAGTCGCAGACCCAGATCGGGATCGGCACGCCCCAGTACCGCTGCCTCGATATGCACCAGTCCCGCGCTCCGGATACCCAGTCATGAAACCTCGCAGATCCGGCCCAGTCGGGGTACCAGCTCACCTTTGCGACCTCACCGAGCATCGCATCCTTAAGCTCTGAAATCTTTAAAAACCACTGCTCGGTCGCAAGATAGATGATCGGGGTCTTGCACCGCCAGCAGTGCCCGTACCTGTGCACGATCTTCCCGCTTGCAAGCAAGAGTCCACGTGCATCGAGATCATCGATGACGATCTGGTCTGCGTCCTTGACATAGACGCCGATGTACGGCTCCACGTCTGCCGTGTACCTCCCGTCAGGTCCCACCGGGCAGAAAACGGGAAGTCCATACTTTGATCCGAGTTCAAAGTCGTCCACACCATGACCCGGTGCGATATGTACGCATCCGGTGTTCTCGGTGGTCACAAATTCGCCTGGAAAGACGCTGTGTGTAAATTCGTTCTGTGCAGGGATGATGTCCGAAAGCGGATGGTTATATTGCATCCCGACAAGATCGCTTCCGTGACAGACGTCAAGAAGTTCGTAATCCTGATACCTGCCTTCCCGGAGTACCGAGTCGACCAGATCGGAAGCAAGAATCAGTATCTCGCTTTTGCCATCCATGTACGCCCGTACCTTTGAGTACTCGAAGTCAGGATGCACAGCAACCGCGATATTTGCAGGAATCGTCCATGGAGTCGTTGTCCAGATGACGATGAACGTATCCTCCTCACCCATCACCGGAAATTTGACATAGATCGACGAATCGGTCCGATCCCCGTACTCTACCTCGGAATCGGCAATCGCTGTCTCGCATCGCGGGCACCAGTTCACCACACGAAGACCTTTTTCGAGCAGATCCTTCTCGTGCGCTTTCTTTAGCGTCCACCAGACCGATTCGATGTATTCTTGCGAAAGTGTCATGTACGGGTTGTCCCAGTCGAGCCAAACGCCAAGACGCTTGAACTGCCCCGTCATGTCCTTCATATTCTGTATTGCGAACTCCTTGCACGTAGATATGAACGAATCGATCCCGTACGTTTCTATATCCTTTTTTGTTTTGAACCCGAGTTTTTCTTCGACTTTTACTTCGATCGGGAGTCCGTGCATGTCCCATCCGGCGCGATCGATGACGTGATACCCGCACATGGATCTGTACCGCAGGACCGTGTCCTTGATGATCTTGTTCCATGCCGTTCCGAGATGGATGTGTCCTGTGGTGTATGGAGGACCATCCACGAAGAAGAATGGCTTTTTGTCCTTTCGCAGGTCCCGGACACGTCTGTAGGTGTCGTTATCATCCCAGAATTGCTGTATCGATTCTTCTATGGTTTTTGCATCGTATCTTGCGGTAATCGTTTCCATTTGTGATCTCCTGTGACCTGATCTCTGTTTAGGAATTATGAAGGTTTCTGTGGTCCGGGCTTTTGGACGGAATCCACACGAATCCGGGCGCATCACAAAGTTTATGAATCGCTAAGTGCATCAGGATCACTATGTGGTGTAAATATTCGGTAATCATTATTCTGATCGTTTCGATGATCATCGGTGGCTGCATCGATCAGGTTCCAGATGAACCACAAGAACCACAGGAACCCATTCAACCGGAAAAGCCGGTTCTGAAGACTGAACCGATCGATCTATCCGGAACCACAGCAGAGAAGATGGATTTTGCTAAGCATTACTCATTGGATCCACTAAACATCGCTCTGAACGCTCCGCAGTACGAGCTGCCTTTGCAGACGAATCAGATCTCAAACTATGATCTGTTCTCCGGAGAAATCCAGCTCAGCGACGATGCCTTCCGTCTGCTGGAAAAAAACGGCTTCGCTGTCATAGACAATCCTTTCGACCGGAAGGAAGAGGATATCGTCCAGCCGTATAAGACGCTTGCTGAAGCCGAGATACCGATCTTCGTCACCACCGACTCGCTGCTGCACCTCTATCATATCCAGTTCGATGAGACGCTGCGGCAGATCGAGGAAAGGGAATTTTACAACCTCGTCTGGGAGATCAGCGAGCAATTGCTGGACAGTTCGATGGAATCATACAAAAATTCCGACGGGGATCTGAAAGAAGCGTCAAGGAGGGACGTTGCTTACTTTTCGGTAGGTCTGAGTCTGCTACAGCCAAAGCCGGAGCAGGTCTGCCAGAGTGAGAACGAATGGGAATGTACCGATGCTTACTTTGAGAAAGGGGATCTAACGCGTTACAGTTTTGAGGTCCCGTCTTATGTCCGGGACGATGTCGAAGCCGAATTAAAGTTGATAGAAGCTCATTCCGGATTTGCAGATTCACCTATATTCATTTACAAGGAAGATTACTCCCAGTATGTCCCGAGAGGGCACTATACCAGATCGGAAAAATTAAAAAACTATTTCAGAGCGTTTATGTGGTACGGCAGGATGAGCACGCTACTCAAGGGCTCGGATACGATACCACCGGGAACGACCAACCCCTACGATCCGGAAGGTCTCATCTCACGATATGATGCGCGAATCCAGACGACGGGCGCCTGCCTGATAGCATCCGAATTCGCCAACGATGGGGAACTGATGGACAAGTGGGACCGGATATATTCGGTAACCGCTTTTTACGTGGGGCTCTCTGATGATCTGGGACCTTATGAGTACATCGCTGCGATGGACTCGGTTTTCGGAGGTTCGTTCGATCCGGATAACCTGAATGATGAGACGATTGGGGAGTTGAAAGTAAAACTTACAGAGTACGGATCGCCAAAGATCTACGGCGGGACCGGAAATTGTGTGGCATTCACCTCGGAAGAGGCGGACCAGTGCCTGAACAACACCGCAGGATTCAGGTTGATGGGGCAGCGGTTCATACCTGATTCGTACATGTTCACGAACCTTGTCGGCGCATACACAGGCGCCTACGATGGCGATCAAGAACCATTCACGCTCGTTATCAGCGGCGCAGGACCTATCAGGGGATTCCCCCGCGGTCTCGATGTCATGGCGCTCCTCGGATCGGATCGATCGAGGGAACTTCTGGACGAACTGGACGATTCCAATTACAAGGATTATGACCGCCAGTATGGGGAGTTGGAGACCGAATTTAACTCCTTTGATGCAGCAGAGTGGAACAAAAATCTCTACTGGTCGTGGCTATTCGCGCTAAAGCCACTTCTCGATGATCACGGCGCGGGCTACCCGACGTTCATGCAGACCGATGCATGGCAGGACAAGGAACTGACCACGGCTCTGGCATCATGGGCAGAACTCAGGCACGATACGATCCTCTATGCCAAACAGAGCTACACGATGGTAGGGACTTCCATGCCCCCCGAAGAGAAACCAGTCGTCGGATACGTTGAGCCGGTTCCCGAGTTCTACAACCGGTTGCTTGCGCTGACAAGGATGACGAACAGTGGTCTTACCGAGATGGACGTTCTGGACGATTCATCAAAGCACAGGCTGGAAAACCTCGAAAGCATACTTGCAAGACTTGTCAACATCTCGTCAAAGGAACTTGAGAACGAGGAACTTTCAAAGGACGATTACGATTTCATAAAGAATTTCGGCGACAATCTGGATGGCGTCATCGCTGATGTTGATGATAAGGCGAAGAAGACAACGATCGTCGCTGATGTGCATACCGATAGCAATACGGAGCAGGTTCTCGAGGAGGGTGTTGGCTACGTCGATCTGGTCGTTGTTGCATACAAACTCCCTGACGGAAGAATCCTTGTGGGAGCTGGTCCGGTCATGAGTTACTACGAGTTTAAGCAGCCGATGGATGATCGGCTCACAGACGAGGCATGGAGAGAGCTTCTGGATTCAAATCCGCCAGAGAGGCCGGAATGGACAGCAAATTTCGCTGAAGATTGACGCAGAAGTTCTGTGATTGCAAACCATTGTTCCTAAACCTGGTGTTTTGGGGCAGGGCGTGTCGTTGTCAGGCGCCCTTCTCCTCCACCCAGAACAGCCCCAAGAAACTCCCCGGTATACGACCCCTCTGCCATTGCGATCTCTTCAGGCGTACCGGTAGCAACAACATACCCTCCGCCATCGCCGCCTTCGGGTCCCAGGTCGATGATATGGTCGGCAGACTTGACGACATCGAGGTTGTGCTCGATCACAACAACGGTGTTTCCCATCGCGACAAGGTCGTTTAGCACATTGATGAGCTTCTGCACGTCATGGAAATGAAGCCCGGTCGTCGGCTCGTCAAGGAGATATATCGTCCGCCCAGTCGCCCTCTTCGAGAGTTCCCGTGTCAGTTTGATCCGCTGGGCTTCCCCGCCTGATAGCGTCGTCGAACTCTGCCCAAGCTTGATGTAGTCGAGACCGACCCTTGAGAGGGTGACAAGCTTGTTCCTGATGGATGGGATATTCTTAAAGAGTATAGCCGCCTCTTCGACACTCATACCAAGGACGTCAGCGATCGATTTGCCTTTGTATCTCACTTCGAGCGTCTCCCTGTTGTAACGCGTGCCCTTGCACTCCTCGCACTCGATATAGATGTCAGGCAAAAAGTTCATCTCGATCTTGATGAGCCCGTCGCCCTGACACGCTTCGCATCTGCCGCCCCTGACGTTAAACGAAAACCTTCCTGGTTTGTATCCACGCAGTTTCGCTTCCGTCGTCCCTGCAAAGACCTTCCTGATCTCGTCAAAGACCTTTGTGTAGGTTGCAGGGTTGGAGCGGGGCGTCCGCCCGATCGGGCTCTGGTCGATCACGATGACCTTGTCGATCGGAGAATCGAAGACGAGATCATCAAACGCACCCGGCATCGCCCTTGACCCGTAGATTTCCTTTGTCAGGGCTTTATAGAGCGTGTCGTAGATGAGAGTTGACTTTCCGCTCCCTGAAACCCCTGTAACGACCGTGAGAAGACCGATCGGGATCGCTGCATCGATGCTCTTCAGGTTATTCTCCCGGCAGCCAAGAATCCTTACGCACTTGCTGCTCTGCCTCCGTTTTAGCGGCGTCTCGATCATCAGGTCTCCTGAGAGGTACCTGCCGGTCAGCGAGGCAGGGTTTCGCTCGATCTCATCGGGAGTTCCTTCTGCCACGACCTCGCCGCCATGAAGCCCTGCGCCAGGACCCATATCGACGACATAATCCGCCTGCCGAATAGTCTCCTCGTCGTGCTCGACCACAATGAGCGTATTTCCCATGTCGCGGAGTTTTTTCAGGGTATCGATCAGTTTGCGGTTGTCTCGCTGGTGAAGTCCGATCGTGGGCTCGTCGAGCACGTAGAGCACCCCGGTCAGGTTGGAGCCGATCTGGGTCGCAAGTCTGATCCGCTGCGCCTCGCCACCCGAAAGCGTGCCTGCATTTCGTGAGAGCGTGAGATAGCCAAGCCCTACCTTCTCAAGAAAATCCAGACGTGAACGGATCTCTTTTAGCACCTGAGTCGCAATCTCGCTCTCTTTGTCGGTCAGGCGAAGATGCTCAAAGAACTCGATGCAGTTCGTAATCGAGAGGTCGGTCACGTCAACAATCGACCGATCCCCGATCCGGACCGCAAGCACCTTCTCCTTGAGCCGTTTTCCTTTGCATCGCGGGCAGGCAGAGATCCGCATGAACTTCTCAAGCTCACGCCGCCGGTAATCGGACTTGGTCTGTCCGTAGAGCCGCTCTGCCTGTGGAAGCAGCCCTTCCCACGTCCCTTTGTGCGACCAGTATGCATCCCCGTTCTTCATGGTCATATCGAACTTCACAGTCTCACTCGACCCGTACATCAGCACGCGATACTGCGCTTCTGTTAGGTCGCAGATTGGGGTGAAGATATCGAAGTCGAAGTGCCCGGCAACCGCCGCGAGTTGCTGCACGCGGTAGCCGTCAAGGAAGTTGCGGTACATCGCAACAGCCCCGTCAGCCATGGAAAGCCCCTGGTCAGGGATGATCAGGTCGGGATCGAACTCCATCTTGATGCCGATTCCGTTACACTCCTCGCACGCTCCGAAGGGGCTGTTAAACGAGAACATTCGCGGCTCCAATTCTTCAAAGGAGATGCCGCAGACCGGGCAGGCAAGACTTGCGGAGTATGCCCGCTCGCTTCCGTCCTCGCCTACCGCGATGATAAGCCCGTCAGACCGTGCAAGCGCGTTTTCGCATGACTCGGCGAGGCGTGACCTGTCACTCACCCTGAGCCGGTCGATCACGATCTCGATGTCGTGTTTGACGTACCGCTCAAGTAGAATCTCATCGTCTGTCCGGTGGATCGTCCCGTCAACCCTGACCCGTGCGTATCCCTCGCTGTTTAAGTCTTTGAAGAGTTGCTGGTACGTGCCCTTCTTCTGCCTGACGACCGGAGCGAGGATCGTGATCATTCCATCGGATTCGTCGGATTCACCTGGTCCGTCTAATTTGTCTAATCTTTCTAATTTGTCCGACTCGCCTGATCCGACCGACCCCCCGGATCCGCCCCATTCGGATGCGATCGTGTCCGCTATCCGCTCTGGCGACTGCGACTCGATCCTGACATCGTGGACCGGGCAGTACGGCACACCGATCCTTGCGAAGAGCAGGCGCAGGTAGTCGTATATCTCGGTTACCGTTCCAACGGTACTCCTCGGGTTCTTGGAGGTCGTCTTCTGCTCAATCGAGATCGCAGGCGAGAGCCCCTCGATCGTATCGACGTCTGGCTTGCTCATCAGACCAAGGAACTGGCGGGCGTACGCAGAGAGCGATTCGACGTACCGCCGCTGCCCCTCGGCGTAGATCGTGTCGAACGCAAGCGTTGACTTGCCAGAGCCGGAGACGCCGGTTATCACGATCATCCGGTCCCGCGGGAGCGTTACCGTGATGTCCTTGAGGTTGTGTTCCCGCGCTCCTTTGATGATGATGTTTTTCATTGCTTATGTGAAGATAGCAGGGGGTGAGAGGTATTAATTTTTTCTCGAGGCTGGGACTGTCAAATTGTGTGTGCCCGGGTTATGGCTCATCTGTTTTCAGACATTCGAAACGTGGGGTGGCAGACGCTGTACTTGAATGGTGTCCTGATCGCTCTACCTCGCAAAAACACGTCTGAACACGCTTCGCATACTCGCGAACCCCGCAATGAAGAGGCGGTCCCATAAGTGGATATTTTGCGAAATCAGATGCTTATTTTCAGATATAAAGCTCTGTTCGGTCTTCTTTTTGCCATGATTTTGGATTATGAGGCCGCCTCTGAATTGCGGGGCATCTTTGGCCGAGGGGGTCGCGTACATGCGCAAGCGTGGACAGAGGCGGGGTGGACGTTGGTAGATTGGGGGGTGAAGGCACGAAAATTTAGTGAAAAGCATGTAGACTTTTTTGCACCGTCTTTTTCTCTTTTAACAAACTCCATTTCAGTATCGGGTCAGCACTCCAGAACTTATCTTTTCCCGTTTTTCTTCGGAGATACACATACCCGGCTTCCTCTAACTCTTTTATATATCCGGAGATATTTGATCTTGGCAAG
>QBUV01000129.1 GCA_013572355.1 Candidatus Methanogaster sp. | reverse complement strand
AAAAACAAACATGCACTTATTGTATCAGCACGGAATATGACAGACACGGAAAGGAGGAAATATGAGAAATAGGAGTTCCATTTCAGAGGCGCAATCTTACAGGGACATTGGTGAATTCTGGGATACGCATGACCTTGCGGATCATTGGGATCAGACAGAGCCCGCAGAATTCGAGGTGGATATTCTATCTGAGATAACCTACTATGCATTGGATAGTAAACTATCAGAAGCAGTCCGGTCTCTTGCAAGAAAGAGGGGCGTCTCGGCAGATACACTGCTAAATATATGGGTGCAGGAGAAGCTACAGCATATCCCTTGATGCAACTCGAACAGAAAAATAGGGTTGCTACGCCTTACCTTGTGGTGCTGAAGATATCCGGCGGCGGGCGAAGCGAAAATTTCAATACAACACCCCACGAAACGGCAATGGGCGACCATGAAAAAGATGATCACTACCGTTGAAGTTTGGAAAGAAGGGAGTATGTTCACGGCATATTGCCCGGAATTAGATGTTGCAAGTTGCGGACATACGCCTGAAGAGGCAAAGAAGAATTTGGGGGAAGTTATAGCGATACAACTGGAAGAAACGGCCAAGCTCGGGACGTTGAAAGATTTTTTGGTAGAAGCGGGTTATACTGTAGAGGATGATGTGCTGGAAACAGAGAAGAAGATTGTGGGATTCGAAGAGCTTTCGATCTCTGTCGGAGCTTTGTGATGAAAATAAGGCCCACAAACTGGTAAACACAGGTTAAAATCTTCGAGAAACAGCGCGCAAACACTTGCGAAGAATCCGGCAACCCACGTTCACAGCGTCCCGGACCGGATCCCTGAAAGCACCACGCGATCGAAACCGATCCGCGCAAACGCAGCCGCCACATCCTCCTGCACGGCCCGAAACCGCTCGGCGTCGCCAGATTGGACCTCGACGCATGCAAGGCAGCCGTGATCCCTGACCCGAACGCCGCAGAAGCCATGCGAACGAAGCATCGATTCCGCTTCTTCGATGCGGGAAAGCCGCTTGGCTGTGATCTCTGTGCCGGAAGGAATCCGGGTCGCAAGACACGATTCCGAAGGCGTGTCTGCAACAGATAGCCTGAAATGTCTGGCAATCTCCCTGATCTCCGGCTTTCCGAGATCGAAATCGACAAACGGCGTGAAAACGCCTGCATCCGTGATTGCAGCGTAGCCGGGTCGGTCTCCTGCGATATCTGTTATGTTTGTGCCGTCTGCAATCGTTCCAATCCTGTTTCGGGAAGCGATTTTTACAAGTTCCAGAATCAGATGCTTTTTGCAGTGATAACACCTGTTGTGCGGATTCTCTACAAATTCCTTCTTCCTCAGTATCCCGAAATCGAAGATCTCATGTTTTACCCCGATCTCGTCTGCCATCTTTATGGCATCCCTCAGTCCGCGGCGCCCGAGTAGCTCCGAGTCAGCGGTCACTGCGAGCACGTCTGCACCGCTCTCTTTCGCGACGCACGCGAGCACGGAACTGTCCACGCCGCCAGAGAACGCGATCAGGATGCTTCCGCGTTCTGCAATCGCATCGATTACGCGCCTTGTCTTCTGCAGTGTTTCGTTCATGTTCGTATATTCGACGTTTGCCTGTTCGGTGTTTGCATGTTTGCATGTTCGTTCATGTTATGTGGCATACTCGCCGATGATCTAACAATGGCACGCAATCAGCATGATCATTTCTACAGGCTGGCAAGGACGGAGGGCTACCGGTCGAGAGCAGCGTACAAGTTAAAACAGATCAACTCAAAGTTCCATGTCATCAGGCGGGGGGACAATGTCGTCGATCTGGGTGCTGCTCCTGGCGGCTGGCTCCAGATGGCGCGGGAACTCGCCGGAGCCGATGGCACGGTTCTAGGTGTTGACATCCAGCCGATCCGTGAGATCGAGGGCGTTATCACCATCGTTGGCGATATCACGGCAGAGGATACGGTCGGCAGGATCAAGGAACTGGTCAAAGAGGCGAATATCGTGCTCTGCGATGCCTCACCCAATCTTTCAGGCGACTGGAGTTATGATCATGCGCGGTCGATCGACCTGACCGAACAAGCACTCTCGTGCGCAGAGCAGATCTTAAAGCCGGGAGGACATTTCATTGTCAAGGCGTTTCATGGCGATCTCTTTGCTGATTACCTGCAGAAGGTGCGGTCGCTCTTTAAGAATGTGCGTGCCCACTCACCCGAGGCATCACGCAAAGCGAGCGCTGAGACCTATATCATTGCGAAGAGGTTTCGCGGGACGAGATCTTCCCGGTGAGATCACATCCTCGCTTCGATCACAGTTGCAATCAACTTTTGACTTTCAGAATGTGAGCCGACCTCTTGCAAAAGCCATATCACCTTACGTAATTCATATTACCCGAATCTCAGGTCGTAAGGCACTTACACCCCTGTATCATACCTCAAAATCGCGGCAACGCCACCAAACGCCCTCATCAACTGGTCACCCTCTTCGAAATCGGTAGAGATGAACTCGACGCCCGTACTCATCTGATCACAGATCTCTGTCAGTTCATCGACGACGTCCACAGTGTCCACGATTTTGAGATCAGAGCCGCATACAGGGCAACTCCCTCCAGCGTCAGCTGATACGTCCTCTATCGTCTTCTCTCCCGTGTAATCGCAGTTCTGGCACACAACGGTTGCACGCACCCTCCGCAGGTCTTCGGATATCAGCAGCAGATCGACAGCGCCCATCCCGAGGTTCTCACGCACCTGCTGATCCCCATAAGCGGCAAGCCCCTTATCACTCACCAGTTCCCGCATAAACCGCTGCATGACCTTCTTCTCCTTGATGACCTCCAGATCCTGCAGCGCATCGGATGCCGCATCCACCAGTTCGTAAAGACCCGACTCATCCGTATATGCGATATCAAACAACCCTATGATCTTTTTCTGTATTTCGTGATGGAAAAACTCGCCTTCAAGAAATTCTTCCTTTGTTGGGGACGGTCCTCCGATGAGGACGCCCTCAAGATCCTTGTGATCGATGGTAAGGAATATCTCGCTTGCGCTATTGCCTATTCTCTTGTAAAAATCGTGGATTGCGATGAGGCGCAGTTGCTGAAACCGTCTTGCGCTCTGACCGCCTTTTCTCTGCTTTCCGGGGACCGATGATGTCATGTGCTTGCGTGCCTCGATGGATTTGCCGCGCAGCAGCCCCACGGTCGCCTCCCGCCGGTCGATGGCGAGGAGTCCGAACGTCTTCTTCTCGGTGAGCATATCTTCGAGCGGATCCAGATAAAAGGACGAGTCGCAGTGGTATTTGTACGATGTGATCGGCTCAGGGGGCTCGATGATCACTGTATCCAGCGTTGTCCGGTGTCCGTCGAGGTCGAGTGTTCCGCAGAAGATCACGAACCCATTTTCAGGCGGTCTCGGATAATACTTGAGCCGTGCGAGCACCGATTCGAGTGCGCTCTGCACATTCGTGCGTGTCGATTTCGATTTGATGTTTGCCGCCTGCCCGTGCTCGTTCTTGAGTTGCGCAACCGCGTCAGAGACCTGCTTGTCAGGCGGGATGTAGAGCGAGATCAGTTCCGTGCCCCTACCGGTCCTGCGCCTCATATCTTCGAGTTGCCGCTTGAACTCGTACCGTTTATGTGCCTCCGATATCGTCATCTCAGGTAAGTATTGGTGCGTCTCACTTTAATGAGTCTGTCGATGCAAGCGGTGCAACATCATAATCTACAGCCGTATCTTCCCTTTGTGCCTCGCATAAGTCGCATAATCGACGTACTCCTTCTCGGCGAGCAGATCAGAGACACTCGGCGCACCGCTCCGGATACCGTCGAGCCGGTCTGTGACCCTGAAGCTGAATGCATCGCTCCCTGCGCCGGACCCAAACGAGGTCATGAAGATCCGGTCGCCTGCTGCTGCGATATCAAGGATCGCGGCAAGCCCGATCATGCATGATGCTGAATACGTGTTCCCGAGTGTGGTCACCGCGATCCCTGGCTCGATCTGCTCGGACGTGAAGCCGAGACTGGCTGCGACCCGCCGCGGGAACTTGCCGTTTGGCTGGTGGAATACGGCATAATCGTAATCGTCCGGTGTTGTGCATAGCTCCGTTAGCAGTCCACGCGCAGCCGATGTGATGTGTTTGAAGTATGCAGGCTCGCCAGTGAACCTGCCTCCGTGTTCAGGGTATGGCATACCTTCCCTGCGCCAGAAATCAGGTGTATCCGTGGTATACGAGAACGTGCCCTCGATCTCTGCGACCAACTGATCCGGATCCCTGCCGATGATGTACGCAGCCCCTCCTGCGGCAGCGGTGTATTCGAGCGCATCCCCGGGCGCGCCCTGTGCGACATCAGCGCCGATGGCAAGCCCGAGATCGATCATGCCGGATTCGACAAGACCCATACAGGTCTGGATTCCAGCGGTTCCGGCTTTACATGCGAACTCGAAGTCTGCAACCGTGAGATTGGGCACTGCTCGAATCGCGTCAGCCACGATGGTGCCTGTTGGCTTCACAGCATAAGGATGGCTCTCTGAGCCAGTATAGATGGCACCGATGCGGGATGGGTCAATACCACTCCTATTGATCGCATTCCTGGCAGATTCCACCGCAATGGTCGCTGTATCCTCATCGAGGTCTGGAACCGACTTCTCCTGCACGCGAAGCCCGCCTATAATGCTCTGCACGTCCGCACCCCAGACCTTCGCGATCTCGGATACCTTGATTCGATAACGTGGTATGTACACCCCGTAACTTACGATTCCAACCGTCATTTGGCTCACCAGAATTAGTTGTGCACAAGCGGTATTTAACGGTTCGGATTGCAAGATTCGCAAGCATCTTCGACATATCCGCCCTAGCGTGGAACAGGTTTATTAGCTCCGGCTATTGATGTTCGCATCGTAACAGCGCAGTTTACCATTATGACGGTCATCAACACCTCAGAACTTGACCGGGGGGAGGCACAGAGAGCCCTCTCATCCGAACTCGACCGCCACCCCCTGATAATCCTCCTTGGTCCACAGGGAAGCGGCAAGACCACGCTTGCAATCGAACTCATCGACAGCCGGGTGGGCGCGATCTTCGAAGGCAGGGTCAGGAGTTCCCAGCCCGTGATACTGCTTCGGAAAGACGCAATGGATGCCATGCAGCAGGTGGTGGTGGAACACCGGAGACTGCCGATCGAGGGCGCGGATGGGGGCATATACGTGGATGTGAGCATGTATGACGCGCTGAAAGCCACAATTGAGGGCGTCTTCGATGTCATGGAACTCGGAGAGGATGTGCTGGTCTCGCGGATAAAAGAACTCGTTGGTGACGTTATGGGGGTCAGTGTGATCGAGGTTGTTGCCGATTCTGATGATCTCAGGGAGCGGCGCATGAACCGGCACGAGGATGCTGCGGCAAGGCTTGAGATGCTTCTTCTGAAAGAGCAGCGATTTGGGGTGGAGTCGAACATCTGGGGGATCCAGGGCGCGAGAGTCGGGGATATCATAAGCCGGGACTCGGTTAGCCCTTATCTTTCGGGTCAGATATCCCGGACTCCAAAGGACTTTAGCCGGGCGATACCGACGAAGGGGTTAAGTCTCGAGGAGTGCCTCCGGGAGATGATCGGCATCGCCAAAAACGAGAAGCTGGAGTCCGGTTTTCTCGTGCTGCACCGCGAGGGCAAGCAGCAGGCGATAAGCGACATCCTGGTCGGGAGCAGAAATTCCATAATCGGGGTCACGATGCTTGAACTCTATGTGGGCTACCGGCAGAGGCGGCGGAATCTGCAGGATCGGCAGGTGTATGTGCCTGACATCGAGGGCACCGTGGAATTGATTCACTCCCACATGCAGGGCGACTTCCGGCTGTCAGACGCTGATCGCGGGGGTGCTGAGCGCTTCGGGATCATCGTCTCGGTCGTGGAGCCGGACGGGGGCGTGGATTCCACGAACGAGGCGAGGAAAGAAGAGTTAAGGCAGATACTGTGGTGGTGAGGTGCGGCTGGGGTGTTATAGGGGTGGATCGAAAGATTTGAAGAAAAAGAAGAGTAAAAAGGGGTATACGATGATTTTAGAAAATTTAACCGAGGTTCCATCGACCGACCCGAGCAATCTCCTAAGATTAAGGGACAGCGTCTATTCTGCGGACTTGTTTATAAAGTCCGGTCACAAACTGACAACCCCTCCGAGATCAAAACGTTAAATACTGGTCGTAAGTAAGATAGCAACTCACGCGCGTCAGGAGGATTCAAATGACAAATATGCTGGAAGTAAACAATATCGCAAAAGAGTACACCATCGGCACAGAAAAGATAAGAGCGCTCGATGGGGTCAGTTTTAACGTAAATGAAGGCGAGATCGTAGGTCTGATAGGTCGAAGCGGCGGCGGGAAGAGCACGCTATTAAATATCATCCGCGGGTTTGAGGAGTTTGACGAGGGAACGCTTAAACTGGATGGACTTCTGATCAAGCCGGACTCTGATAAAGAGGTTTTTTTAAAGCTCAAACAAATTACTGCGATACATCTTCAGCGGTCATTCGCGCTGTGGTCGGATTATGTGGTGAACGACGTCCTCCGGAAGATATATTCGCTTCGGATCGGTTACGAAGGTCTCCCCCCGGCAGACCTGCCCGAGTATGATGATCTGTTGGAAGAGGCGATGGTGTACGTCAGGATGGTTGGGCTTCAAGATAAGGCAAAGCATGTCGATTACGTCCTGAGCGGTGGCGAGAAACAGCGGGTGATCATAGCGAGACAGCTTGCAAAAAAGCCAAAGATACTCCTGCTCGACGAACCCGCAACGATGGCATGTCCTGCGACCAAACAAGAGATTCTTGACACGCTTAAGAAGGTGAACAGCGAGACCGGGCTTACCATGCTCTGTGCATCACACCTTCCCGAGGTTCACAGATACCTCGTGGACCGGCTGATATGGCTCGACGGCGGAAAGATAATCCTCGAAGGCGATCCCGAATACGTGATAAGCGAGTTTCTAAAAGAGATGCCTGATCCGATTCCGCTATCGAAAAGAGAACCGGGCAAGAGCGAGATAGCCATAAAGGTGGAGGATGTTTCGCACAGGTTCTATCTCATAGCAGTCGGTGGAGTGACGCTCAGATTCAACTCGCTCAACTTCAACATCAACAAGGGGGAGATCACATCGATCATAGGTCCGAGCGGCGCAGGAAAGACAGTCCTCTGGAAGATGCTGTGCGGTTTCCTGTTTCCGAAGGAGGGGAAGGTGCTTTACAAGCAAGATGACGAGTGGGTGAACCTGAGCCAGTACCACAAGAATAGGATGGAGGTTCGAAGACGGGTCGGGCTCATGTTCCAGGAGTTCGCGCTAAGCCCGCACGAGACGATCGTAGACCAGCTCGCATTCAAACTTGGTGTGAAAGGGCAGCATGTAATAGAGGAGGCGAGAGAACGGGCAGAAGAACTTGGTATAACCGAGGACGTGCTTGACACGATCTACCGGATTGTGGATATGCCAGAGGCCGGTGCAAAGGACGAACTCGAATCGCTCGGGTTCTCTCCGGATATCCTTGGCGTGCTATTCCCGCGTTTCCCGCGCACAGAGACCATAAAGTACGCTGAATCGGTCTTCGGTGCGCTCGATCTCCCGATGGACGTGCTGGACAAGTACCCGCAGGAGTTGTCAGGCGGCGAGAATGTGCGGGCGATGCTTGCGATCACGCTTGCGCCAAAGCCGGATATCCTGCTGCTCGATGAGCCGTTTGGGGATCTCGACCCGATAACGCTTAGGGATGTCACAAACTCGCTAAAAAGGATCAATGCCGAGTTCGGGACAACGATCCTCCTGATCAGCCACCACCTCGATTTCGTGAGGGAGGTATCCCACCATACGATCCTGATCGATGACGGTGAGTTCATCATGGAAGGAGAGCCGGACGTAGTCTGCGATGAACTGGTCCAGCGGTCGGGTGCTGTGTATCTGCAGTGAAGTGCAGGTGACGGTGCAGCGATCCGAACGCCTGGGCGCACGCTGGCGTCAGCGGCGGCGGGCAGGTCACTGCCCTCGTCGCGCTCACGATCCTGCAAGGCTGGCTGGGTGGCAGCCCCACTTGCAGGAAAACTATTAATACTTTGAAGAAGGTTAGAAGAAAGCTAAAACAGGGTGATATCATGGTCTTTCACGTAATGCTAATCCCAACTCTGGGCTGTCCTTCCAATTGTAGTTACTGCTGGAGTTCCGAAGAAGATTCTCCAGTAATGAGCATCGAAACCATCAAGGAAGTGGTTACATGGCTAAAAGATTTCCGGGATGATCAGGTTACCTTCACCTTCCATGGCGGGGAGCCGCTCCTTGCCGGCGCGGAGTTTTACCGGGAAGCGTTGCCATTGCTGGCAGAAGGCGCAAGTCATCTGAAACCGGCTTTTGCCCTGCAGACCAATCTCTGGAAGATGACCCCGGAATTAGCCAAGATCTTGGCTGCGTACAATATCCCAATCGGTTCCAGTCTGGATGGTCCAAAGGAACTTAATGACCTGCAGAGAGGCGAGGGATACTACGATAAGACCATGAGGGGCTATGAAATTGCCCGGGACAACGGTCTTGATGTGCGATTCATCTGCACCTTCACCGCACAATCTGTAAAGTTTAAAGAGGATATCTTCAATTTTTTCCTGGATAATGGGTTAACTCTTAAATTGCATCCTGCACTACCATCGTTACGTTCCGAAAGCTCTGATGAATGGGTGCTTGATTCGGAAGAGTACGGGGAATTATTAATTTACCTTCTGGATAAATATCTGGAAAACATGGGCAAGATCGAAGTTATGAATATCGACCACCTGTGCAAATGTGTGTTCACGCGCAGGGGCACGGTCTGCACCTACGTGGATTGCATGGATAGCACCTTTGCGGTGGGACCTGATGGGAGCATATATCCCTGCTATCGCTTCGTGGGAATGCCCGAATATGTGATGGGCAGTGTCTATGACCATCCCAGCATGGATGATCTTTCCCAATCAGGCGCATGGGAGCTTATGCACCAGTTCAAGGACTATGTGGACAGGGAATGCAAAGATTGTCCTTACATCGATTTTTGTCGAGGTGGATGCCCCTACAATGCCATAGTACCTAACAACGGTGAAGTAAAGGGAGTAGACCCCCATTGTACCGCTTATAAGATGATATTCAAAGAAATAACCGACCGTATCAATCAGGATTTTATGGGGTCCCCTAATATGGCGATGAACCCCTTCCAATCAGAACCAACGAAGGATGCAAAGCCAGGAATAATGCCATTAATATTTCGCATGATGTGAACATTCCTACGGTATATTAATCCGCATCAATTTTTTGTAATTTCGGCAGTGTCTGCAATGAACGTGTGCGACAGTCCTTAAAGACGCGGTTCAGAAACTCCTCCTGCCCGAGCCCCTGCCTGCGCGCCATCCTGCCAAGCGCATTCTGGACGCCTGTGCCGTACTGCGCTGCCTTCTTTGGCGCCCACGCCAGTCTGTGCGGGAGGTACTGTTCAGAAACTCTCCGAAGGATGTACTTTCTCTCGTACCCACCCTCCCCCTTCTGCATCTTGAGTCGTGTATCGATGCGGCGTGCGACATCAACCACATCGCGGTTACAGATCGGCAGGCAGAGTTCCACGCCGCACAGCCCTGCAACCGCAACATCCCGCCTGATCTGGGCAGGGAGTGCAAGCACGTCCTTCTCGAGTTCGATGCCGAGCACCCCGTCATCGCAATGCTGCTCGTAACGCTTGTATCCCGCAAAGAGTTCGTCTGCACCCTGTCCTGTGAGCAGCGACCCGGTTCCATGCTCGTGCGCACACTTTGACACGAGATACATACATATTCCGATCCCTGCCGCAACAGGGTTCGTGGTTTCTATCGCATGAAGCACCTGCGGGATTGCCGATTCGATATCCGCTTCGGTACACTCACATATCCGCAGCCGATCCTCCATCCCGAGCAGTGCTGCTGCCTTCTCTGCATGGTTTATGTCATGAGAGCCGTGCATCCCGACCGCGTACAACTCGATATCCGGATCTGTCGATGCTGCGATGGCTGCGACTAATGAACTGTCGATGCCGCCTGAGAACGCAACTCCTACACGATCCCCATCCTTCATGCACGACTGCACGGCATCCTCAATACACGCTGTAAGGCAACGGATCGCTTCTGCTTCATCGATCAGCATTCTCACCACTCACGATCCGGATCGTATTCATCCAATAGACATTTTGTTCGATCACATCGAATCCGGCATCCCGCATCATCGAAGATAGATCCCTCCTGATGAAATCCCTTGCAGTCTCTCCTTCCACAAGCATCCATACCTTGAATAGAATCACAGCCAGCGTGCGTTTGGGGTACGCATAATCAAGGACGGTAATCCTCCCGCCCGGTTTTAGCACCCTTCGCATCTCGCAAAGCACATTCATCCGCACGGAATGTGGCATCTCATGCAAGCCAAAGGTCACAGATGCGCGGTCGAAGTATCCGTCAGCATAAGGAATCTCCTCGGCGTTGGCGTAACAGAATCGTATATTGTCTTCTCTCTTGTTTTCTGCTTTCTTAAGCATATTTTCGGATAGATCAACGCCCACCACCTCTCCGTCACCCCCTATCGCCTCTGCAATCATCGCACACAACGTACCGGTCCCGCAGCAGACATCCAGAACCTTCTGACCCGGCTTCAAATCCATTTTATCGATGGTGAGCCGTCTCAAGCTCTCTTCTCCGCCGAAGAAGAAGGAGATGAATCTGACAAGAGGGTCGTATACATGCGCGATCCTGTTGCAGTCATCCCTGTAATGTTCTGGCTTTTCCATACTCAGGATTTGCGTTTCCGGAATATATATGGTTTGACGTATGGTTTGACATCATCCGTTGCAGGGGCGTTCTCTTGTAAAAGAATTTAAATATAAAGAAGTATAAGTGGTAATCACTAACGCGAGAGGGATGTTAATGGCAAAAATATTCGCAAAGAACCTGTCAAAGAAGAACGTCATGAGCAGTGACGGATCGATACTTGGTGCACTGTACAACGTCGTGATAGACATCCGGACCGGCGAGTTGATCAATCTCGTGGTGAAGCCGGATATGTCTGTGGATCGGAACATGTACCGGTCGGAAGGGAATTACATGCTGATTCCTTTCGGAGCGGTTCGTGCCATCAAGGATGTCATGGTGGTAGATAAGACAGAAGCGTTGAAACGTTGAATCGGTAACGCCCTGTTCGCGTCTCCTCAATCCTTAACAGGGGAGGCGGCCTTCCAGATGTAGATATGCACAAATCATAGCTGGAATGCTACTATAGTACTCAGTACTCCCACAACCCTTTCTGCTTCTGCGGACTGGCTGGCAGGAGTTTGACCCGCTCAGCCCCCTCTCTGTCACTCTCGTAGATGTGCAGGGAGTCCGCATAATCAGTCAGTTTCACGATCCGACAATTGTTCGGGCGGATCACCTCCCGATTCAGCATATCGATTATCGCAACGATGTTCGCCTGCCACGCGGTGTACAGATCGCGGCTGCGCCAGGTCAGGTGCACTTCGACGCTCTGGTCGCCGAGATACCTGATAAAGATTCTCTGCAAACACGGCGGCGACGTGCTCCCGAGATCGGTCTCTGCCTGCCACGTGATCGCCTGATCTCGGTTCGATCCGATCCCGGTATCTATCTGCGTGGCAAGACACTTGCGCAAGAGAGCCATCTGATCGAGGTCTCCGTACATCGCAAGCCGCTCGAAATACAGGTACGAGAACCGCTCCCGATCCGGTTTTTCGATGTACTGTGAGAGATACTCTCTCGTGAACTCCTCGCAGTAGGGATCGATGTGCTGGAACGGAAACTGTGGGTGCAGTTCTCGAGCCTCTATCTGCCTGATCGCGTCACCAGTGAGTTCAAAGAGCACGCACGCATCCGTAATCGGCTTTGGTTCGGATGCGTCGCCGATTGTAATCTTCCGTCCGTCGCGCAAGCACTGCCGTACCGCCCGCGCCCACGCGTTGTGGAAATCACCTTCCTGTATCAGTATCGTTGGTGGTAGTTTCATGGATATGTTTGAATGACTTTTGGTATTCAGCGCATCCTGTGCAGAACAAAGCACGTTGCAAGCTTTTTGTTCAGTCTATTGCCTTTGATCCGATTGTGTCTGCAATTTGTTTGAGTGACGTCTGATTAAAGTTTTGCTCTGCGATGTGCTTGGGCGCGTTGATGTGTTGGGATTTTTGTTGACAAAAGACATATATAGTTTTAAAACCATATTTGGAAAAAACATGAACAATGGTGACACCGAAAATTACTGAAACGCACGTTATTGATTGATGCGCAACAACAGAGTTAACCACCATCTGGAGATGTGAGATGACAACGAGAACATTTACTGCAATACTGCACAGGGAAGAGGATATGTACGTCGCGGAATGTCCCGAAGTCGGCACGGTAAGTCAGGGATATGCGATTGAGGAAGCGATTGCCAACCTCATAGAAGCCACTGAACTTTATCTCGAAGAGTTTCCTTTATCAGAAACCCAGAAACCTCTGATGACTACTTTCGAGGTTACCGCTCATGCGCAGACTGCGTAAGGTAACCGGGCAGGAAGCTATTCGTGCATTACAAAGGCTTGGATTCGAGAAGGTTAGACCGCGTGGAAAGTCACGTAATACTCAAAAAAGAGACATCCGAAGGCGCTGTCGGGTGTGTAATTCCGCTTCACCGCGAGTTGAAGGTTGGTACGCTGCGCGGCATTCTGCGACAGGCAAAAGTAACTCCGGATGAGTTCATGGATGTGCTGTAGCTGGTAGGCATCCGATTCTGCCGTCTGTACAACCACCTTTTCACCACCCCCGGTTGGCATGGCATTGGCCACCTCATCGCCTGATCATATTCAGGTACGCCGCCCCCTGCCTACGCCAACATGCAGGCAGTCTCCCTGTGCCTGAATACAAGGAATATCGCAGACTCCTGGCAGTTCGTCCTGTGCCTGACCCCTGCCGGCACCAGCACGCCAGTACCCGGCCCAAGTTCGATGGTGGACTCATCAGACTCGATTACGACAACGCCGCCGCTGTAGTGCAGGAAGAACTCATCGTAATCATGGATGTACCACTTACCCTCGCCCTCGCAGAGCACTAACCGAAGCAGCGAATCGCCCACAAAGACAATGTCGTGGGGGCGTCTTGGTGATGTCAGTTGCTTTGCCTCTTCAAGAAGATCGATGGCTTCTATGTCTATAATTCCAGTCATGCAGGTCCTATAACCTCCTTTGCTCTTACAATCTTCACTACTGCATTGTTGTAAGGCGTCGGAATCCCGTATTCCCTGCCCAGCTCCACCACTTTCCCGTTGATGTAGTCTATCTCGGTCCTCTTGCCGCGAACGATGTCCTGCAGCATGGACGATCTGTGATCCCTTGTAGGGGGAAGTTTCCGGTTCCACAGTATCTCCAGATATTCGTCAGGAGAATCCATGCCCAGATCCACGCCCGCGGCTTCTGCTACCAAGAATGCTTCTGATATCATCTCACTGATGAGCCATCTGGTATCAAAGTTGTCTGCAATCTGACCGTAAGTTACCTGGAATATCGCAGACAACGGGTTTAATGCGATATTGTAGAGGGCTTTGTGCCATATCTCCCGCATGATGTTATCGGATGGTTTTGTGGGGATTCCTGCGCCATCAAGCATCCTTGCAAGGTCCATTGCCCGCGAGGTTGGGCGTCCGTCGATCTCGCCTAGAAGTGTCTCTGATGCGATGACTGTAACCTCGACACTGCCCGGTTCCGGTACGACTGCTCCGAATATCGCCATCGCGCCAACCGTCCGCGCCTTGCCTACAACCCCTGCAAGCGCCTCCACGTTTCCGATCCCGTTCTGCATCGATACGACGATGGTATCAGGTCCGATCATGGGAAGGGCGTCTCTTGCGGCGGTGTCCGTATCATACGACTTGACCGTTAAGAAGACGACATCCTGATATTCATCAGGCGGCGAGGTCATGGCACGCAAGTTCGTTACCGTGTGCTCGCCCCAGATGCCGGTGATATGAAGCCCGTTATTCGAGATCTCGCTGATGTGGGGCTCCCTCCCCACCAGCGTCACGCGGTGCCCTGCTCTTGCAAGCATACCGCCGGTAGCAGAACCGATGGCGCCTGCGCCCATTATTGCGATGTTAGCGATGCGCTCTGGTCTGGTCATGTTTACGAGTCCTTATCCTGCCATACCCTATCTCATTTTCGATGCCAGCCGACCGCCACAATCGCGCGGCTGGTCTGGCGGCGATCGCGACTGGCGCCGGAACAAGTTGGCAGCCTGCTCATGGGGGATTTTATGTGGGATTGGTTCTAAGGTATCTCGTATGGGATGTCGGTACATCCGGGATGAATGCGGAATGCGAAGCAGTGACGGAGTTAAACTGGATGCGAAATCGCTATGTTCAGGCCTTGGACTTAAGTCCGGGGTTTAGTGACTTCATGAATCAATCACGACGTACGCGGAGGTCGGGTTAATCGCGTGGTCAGTGTGTTTTTGTGGGGTGGATCGGACAACTTGATATGGGAGAAAGAAGAAGAATAAATAGGGAGTATGTGATGATGACCGAAGTTCGTCCAGAAGGATACACA
>QBUV01000128.1 GCA_013572355.1 Candidatus Methanogaster sp. | reverse complement strand
CTGGTTTTAGCAGTCGGAATAATAATAGTTGTCGGCTTTCTCGGCGGATTAGCATTGGGAAAACTCAAATTCCCTATGATTACTGGCTATATCATCATCGGTGTTTTATTAAGCCCCTCCCTTCTGAACATAATACCGAGAGAAACAGTAGGCGAGCTCGATATAATTACTGACGTTGCTCTGGGGATCATCGCATATCTGATCGGTGGCAGTCTTCACCGGGAAGACTTACAACGATTAGCGAAGAGCATCACATGGATAGTACCTTTTGAAACTCTGGGGGCGTGGTTTCTGGTTACCCTGGTTTTAGCCAGTCTGGGCAGTTTAATCATTCCAGGCGAGACGTTCTGGCAGACTTATTTTCCCATGGCTTTTATCATAGGTGCGGTATCATGTGCAACTGCTCCGGCAGCAACAATGGCGATAGTCAGGGAATACCGGGCAAAAGGTTCCTTCACCACAACGCTACTCGCGGTGGTCGGGCTTGATGACGCAATTGCGGTTATAGCCTTCGCTATTGCTTCAGGCATATCCCAGCCACTGGTGAATAATGCTGAAAGCATCTCCCTCTACCAGATGCTTGGTATTCCTTTCTTACATATCGTTGAGTCGATATCGATTGGTATCGTTTTTGCAATTGTCCTGATGTATGTGACCAGACTTGCGAGAACTCGCGAATTGCTACTGGTCGTAGTTTTTGGGATGATTATGCTGTGTACAGGCGTTAGTACTTATCTGGGGCTTTCATTAATCCTGGCTAATATGGTTGCAGGCTTTATCATAGTAAATATGGTGAAGAGAAGGGAGATGTTTCTTGTAATCGAAGAGATCGAGAACGTGGTCTATGTAATGTTTTTTGTACTGGCAGGATTGCACTTTGATTTAAGCGTGATGAAATTTGCTGGTATACTGGCACTATTGATCGTTCTTGCCAGATGTCTGGGTAAATACACAGGAGCAAGAGTGGGCGCCACGATTTCGCATGCACCGGATAACGTGAAAAAATATCTTGGTTTTGCGCTATTACCAAAAGCAGGGGTTACTGTGGGTCTGGTTCTTCTGGCATCCATACAATTTCCTACTTTTGGAGTTTTGATGTTAAATGCGGTACTGGCATCAACCATCATAAACGAACTCATCGCACCACCTCTGACGAAGTATGCGATCTTCAAATCAGGGGATGCAGAAGTCGATTAGCTATAAAGACAAACCTGCATGTATCTGCTGATAGGTTGCCATCATACGAACGCGTCCTTCACCTTCTCAAATATCCCCTTGTGCTTCTTTCCACCTTTGGAAGGGTTTTTAGCCTCGATTCCCTGTAGTTCTGTGAGTATTTCCCGTTCCCGTGCAGAGATGTGTGTGGGCACAACGACCCCGAGTTTCACGAGCTGGTCTCCTTTCCCGAGCCCGTGGAGTTTTGGCATCCCCTTGCCGCGCAGACGGAGGGTCGAACCGGACTGGGTGCCTGCGGGAATCTTCATCCGCACGTCGCCGTGCAGTGTCGGCACCAGCACCTCGTCGCCGAGTGCAGCCTGCGTGAAGTGGATCGGCAGTTCATACAGGATGTCATTCCCGTCGCGCTTGAATACCGGATGCGGATCGATATGCACGAAGATGTACAGGTCTCCGGGGGGACCGCCTCTCATCCCCGCCTCTCCTTCGCCCCGGTGTGGTATCCGGTCTCCCGACCCGATGCCAGCCGGAATACGGATCGAGAGCGTCCTGGGGCGGCGTACCCTGCCTCTGCCGTTGCAGGAACTGCACGGGGATTCGATGATCTTGCCTGCGCCGCTACAGTGTGGGCATGGGGTGGATGTGATGAACTGCCCAAATGGCGTACGCCTCGCCTGACTGATCTGCCCGGTGCCGTGGCAGTGCGTGCATGTCTTCGAAGTTGTGCCGGGTTTTGCGCCAGTTCCTTTGCAGACGTCGCACGTTTCCGTGCGCATCACGTCCCCCTTCTTCTCAATGCCTGTTGCAGCATCCTCAAGCGATATGCGCAGGTCATACCTCAGATCCGAACCGCGCTCCGGACCCCGCCGCACACCACCGCCACCAAAGAAAGTCTCGAAGATGCCTCCGCCCCTGCCTCCACCGCCACCAAAACCTCTGAAGATGTCTTCGAAGTTGATGCTCCCGAAGATATCTTCCTGTGTGTACTGTGCATCGATACCGGCATGCCCGAACCGGTCGTACTGTTTCCGCTTTTCAGGATCAGACAGCACACCATAAGCCTCTGAGATCTCTTTAAACTTATCTTCTGCTTCTGGCTCTTTATTTCTGTCAGGATGGTACTGCATCGCCAGTTTTCGGTATGCTTTCTTGATCTCCTTCTCATCAGCGTCCTTAGGGACCCCAATGATCTCGTAATAGTCCTTCTTCGTGGGCATGTGACCTGCTTACCTCTCTTCAAGATTATACCGTGTGCATGTACGTTAAATTAACTGTTGTGTTTTGTTGCGTTTCCGCGTGGTTACTGTTAGAAGAGTCAGATTCCAGCCCTGATAAGAGACGGCAGGCACGAAAGCGCGGAGACTGGCTTTCTTCGCAGCATAAACCGCATAACACGAAACGCCTTTGAGGTCGGCGAGCCGGTTCCAACGATCTGCCCAACATCCTCACCAGCAAACAAGCCAACCAGCCGGTCGATCTCCTTATCATCCATCTTCCGCAGGGCTTCGAGAGAAGACCGCCCGAGCCGGTACTCGCTTCCAAATTCCTTCCCCCAGAGGCGCGGGTATTCTGATAACACCTTCACAGACGTCTTCGATGCTGCTATCGCGTTTGCTGCCACTGACCCGCAGATCTCGCCCGCACGCATCCCGTAACCGATTCCTGACTGCCCTGCTGCGCCGCCTGTGACCATGATTCCTGCCGATACGATCTTGGCTGGGATGGTTGCGATCGGATCGCCGCCCGTATACTTCCTGATGATCTGTAGATCGGATATATCCTTCTGTTTCTTGAATCGCTCCAGCCACAGGTCAAAGAATCTCGAGACGTCCTGTCCGTGCCTCCGCACAAACACCCCGAGATTCGCACGATCGCCGCCGCCTGGTGAGTATGTCGCCTTCCAGCCAGGAGCGATGCTCCCGACATGGTACTCGAAAAAGTCAGGTTCGCCGATGCCGTCCGCTTCCACCTCTGCTTCGACCGCCCATGCGATATCGTGCGGATACTTTGTCGGATGCAGCCCGGCAAGCGCGGACAACTGGGAAGAGATGCCGTCTGCGATTATCACGATATCTGACGTGAATGTCCGGTCAGAGGTGCTGGTCTGGATCTTTTTATCTTTTTTGATGATGTTATGAGCGGTAACACCTGTGTGGATATCCACGTTCTGCCCTATCAACTCTCTGGCGTGGTATTCATCGAATTTTCTCCGGTCGATGATGTATCCGGGCGCATCGACAACGATCCTGCTGCCGCCGGGCGATACGATCTCGGCGCCTGCCATCTCCCGGGTCACATACTCTGAATGGACGACCTCGCTTGTTTTGTCAAACATCCCCTGGAAAAACGTGTTTGCCGGATGCGGAGGATCGCCGATACCGCTTTTTCGCTCAATCAGGGTCACATCGATGTCCTGCGCAGAAGCAGCAAGTGCTGCGCTTATGCCTGCCGGGCTTGCCCCGATCACGAGAACGTCCGCGTCATTTTTCATCTCGGTATCCCTCCTTGTCTGCATACTGTTCAATCAGGTCTGCGAGTTTCGAACCGCGCTCGTACCAGCGCTCGTTTATGTACTGCGGATAGATCGGGAGGCGCTCCCTAAGAAGGATCCCCTTAAGTTTCCCTGCCAGTTCGGATATCTGGGGCCACTTCGCCTCCGGATTGATCCAGTCGATGGTGTAAGGCGATATCCCGCCGAGATCTGATGCTCCGCACCTGATCAGGTCATAAAATCCGGTGAGGTTCGGTGGCACCTGTATCGCAACATCATCAGGCAGAATCTCTCGTGCCAGCGACACCGTATCCATCATCTCCTGATGCGTTGGCTCAGGAGAACCTACCATCCCGGTCCCCGGTTTTGGCGCAAACGGCTGGATGATAACCTCCTGTATGTGCCGGTACCGGGTGTGCAGATCCGCAATCGTTGAAAGCGACTGCACACGGTCTTCCTTGCTCTCACCAATCCCTATCAGAAGTCCTGTCGTAAACGGCACCCTTAACTTTCCCGCGTTCTCGATCGTCTTGATCCGCTCGGAAGGAATCTTGCCGGCAGACCCTTCATGCGCAGGGATGGCTGCGGTCGTCTCGAGCATCAGCCCCATGCTTGCATTGAGCGGCTTTAGCCGTCTGATATCGCGAATATCCATCACACCCGGATTGCTGTGCGGAAGCAGCCCGTATTCGATCGCGATCTCGCAGAGGTCGATTAAGTAATCGATTACGCTTGAGTATCCGATATCCTCGATCCATTCCCTGAATTCGGAGTGTTCCTCTGGCATTTCCCCAAACGTGAAGAGGGCTTCGGTGCATCCTGCCCGCTTGCCCGCATCGAGTATCTTCGTAACTTCGCTTACAGTCATCAGGTTCGCTTCGGGATGCGCCGGATCGCGCCTGAACCCGCAGTACCTGCACTGGTTCCTGCAGACGTTTGTGATCGGCAGGAAGACGTTTTTGGAGAATGTGACCGCATCTGGCAAGAGCATGATGATGTGAATTTGGTGCGGTGATATTTAATACGTTGTGGCTCCTGTTCTTCCGGGTATGATTGCGTCACGCAAGCCGGCTCCGCACCGCAGCAACGAGAATTGGCAGCGCTATGGTCGCATCCACATATACCGTGACCGCCTTTGCGTCCTCCTTGACCTTTCCCCACGATTTCGCCTCAGAAAGAGTTGCGCCGGAAAGCCCTCCCGATTCGGGGCGGTCGGTCGTCAACTGGATCGCATAATCAAATCCCTTCGACGTCATGAGCGTTCCCTGCAGGATAAAATTCTTCGGAACGCCGCCTCCGATGAAGAGAGCACCTGACCGCTCGGCATCGAAGCAGATATCGAGGAACTCATGGACATCTGCAAAGACATCGACATTTAACTGGTTTGCCTGCCGGTATAGCCACGCATGTAGCCCGATCATTGAGTCCTGGATAGCAGGGCAGAATATGGGAACGTCGCACTCGTAAGCTGCTCTCAGAATCGAATCCGGATCATCTAATGACTTGCCGATCTCTGAGAGCATCTCGCGAATCGAGATCTGGTCATCCATATCCTGAAAGACGCGGAGCAGATGCTCTTCCAAGCTGGTAAAGTGAAGTTCTGGCACGTACACGTCATATATCCGGTCGATCTGCTCGCGATAGAGCTCATCGTCGTCAGCGACATCACTTCCCTTGTAATGCGAGAGTCCGAGCGATTCGATGATGTCATGCACGAGGTTTGCGCCTGTCGAGACGAGGACATCGATGTGCCCGTCCCTGATCAGACCCGATACGATATTCCGCATCCCGGCAGGCACCATCGCGCCAGCGAGCCCGAAGAACTTCGTTGTGGCGTCGTCTTTGAGCATCTCTTCGTATATGTCACACGCCTGCGCGAGTCTTCCCGCGCCGAATCCGCACCCTCCGAGCGCATGGACAAGATCTTCAACACTCATCCCGGAATCGATCTCTGCATGTATGATTGGGCTTTCCAGTTGCATCATGCCTACATCATCCTGCCGCGAGGTTATTGGTTTCGGGTGTTGTGGCTGCCCCTGCCCGAAGACCATGTAACCTGACACCCCCGACAACCCCTGACAACCCCCGACACAAACCTTTATACCACGGCGGTTAGAGTCGAAGGTGGTGATTGATATGGTCAAAATGCCACCAGAGGTACAGGAAGTTATAAACAACCAAAGTCCGGTTCCGGTTGCCACCGCAGATCCGGACGGCAAGCCGAACGTGATCTTTGTAGGATTCTTAAGGATTGTGGATGACGAGACGATCCAGATCGCAGACAACTTCTTTGACAAGACTGCAGCAAACATGGACGCGAATCCGCAGGTCTCGATCGTTGGTTACGACGGCAAGAAGTCGTACCAGGTCAAGGGCAGGGTCGAGATCGTGACGAAAGGTCCTGTGTACGAGGATGCAAAAGCATGGGTTCATGCAAAGAGCAAAGCACTGCCAGCAAAAGCTGCGATTGTCATGCACGTCGAAGAGGTATACGACGCGATGTATGGGCCGGATGCTGGAAAACGCATAGCATGATGGTGATCTGATTTGAGCGAAAGAGTACTGGGAATTGAAGATTTACTTGGAGATGAGGAGGATTTCGTAGAGGAACCGGAGGGCTTGTACGACCTCGTAATCCCACCAGGTGTTCCGGTGACCCTGATAAATGAACTGATATCAGAGTTCGATCTCGAACCACATGCCAAGAAATCCAGCGGATCGATCGAGGAGGGCGAGTTCTTCGATATGGCACTGATCGTGCTCAGGGGCGAGCTCGAGACCGTGCGGCGTGCAGAGAAATATCTCTTTGATGTATTCGATGAGCGGATCGGTTGTTTCGGGGACTGATCCTCGATGATTTCGCTTGCATCACAGGCGATTCTGTATGCACGCAGCAGTGGTGCCGACGAAGTCGAGGCCTACTGCGTAACAGACCGGTCGGTCAGCATCAACACCAAACTTGAGCATATCGAGTATGCCAGAGAATCGTTCGCACGAGGGATCGGCATCCGTGCCATCGTCTCAGGTGCTGTCGGGTTCTCGAGCACAAATCGCGAAGACAGCATCGAAGAGGCGTCCTTGCTTGCGGTGCGGTCAGCCCGGGCATCCCAGCCAGACCCAGACTGGAACAGTCTCCCGCATCAAGGCTCATACCCCGCGGTTCATGGCGTCTTCGATCAGAAACTTGCAGGGATCGAGCTCTCCGAATGCGTCGAACTGGCTGCCGACCTGATTCGCGGCGTTACATCAGCAGGCGCGGTTCCAACGTCGGGCGGGCTTGAGGTTTCGACAGGCACTGGCTATATCGTAAACACAAACGGCATCGAGCATACCGAAGAGGGGACCTCGATTGCCGCATCGATCGAGTGCATCGTAAAGGACGGGTCAGGCATATCCACTGCTTACGAGTTCGACATCTCAAGGAACCTTGACATCGACACGTACGAGATCGGGAAGCGTGCAGGTGAACTTGCGAAACAATCACTGCACGGCGGAAAAATAGAGACTGCGAGGACTGCGGTGCTGTTCTGCCCGCTTGCGATCGCTGACATCCTTGAATATACATTTATACCCTCCCTGAGTGCCGATAACGTGCAGAAAGGCAGGTCGATGCTCTCCCAGATCGGGGCAGAGGTTGCGGCAGGCGAACTTACGATATGCGACGACGGATTGCGCACTGGCGGGATCGGAACAGCGCAAACCGATGACGAGGGCACACCCTCCCAAAAGACCGTCGTGATCGAAGACGGAATCCTCAAAAACCACCTCCACGACGCGTACACGGCAGGGAAGGCAGACCTTGCGAGCACAGGAAACGCCATACGCGCAGGATACGGTACAACGCCGTCTATCGATGTGCGCAATCTTGTGATCGAGTATCCTTCAAGCGATATAGTCGCAGAGACCCAGAATGGAGTGCTCGTCCACTCGGTGATCGGCGCGCACACCGCAAACCCGTATTCAGGCGATTTCTCGATAGAAGCCAGAAATTCTTTTCTGGTAGAGAACGGGGAGGTCAAGCAACCAATAAAATCGCTTATGATTGCCGGAAATATCTTTGATATGCTAAAAAATATCGATGGTGCCGGCGCAGACCCCCGTGCTGTCGGAGGGATCGTTGTTCCAACGCTGCGCGTTCCTGATATGCAAGTCATCGGCTAACCTGCGGAGAGCACAGAGTCGCCTATTCTCTTACACCCTCCGCATGCTGCCAACGGATTTGCTAACGCAATTTCGTGGTTAAATTCCCTGCTTTAACCCAAATCCCAAAATAAAAAAATAGGGATCATCGAATATATTCGATGATCGGTCCCTTGTGACCTCTGCCAATCACTGGCATCGGTTCCATCTGTTTTAATTCACCCTCCACCGATCGGATCGGGACACGCTGTTGATGTGCCTGCCCGAGTATCTGTGCCGATTCGACGCCGGTCATGATCGCCATCACGCGCACGCCGCCTTCGTACTCTTCCTCGACCCTTGCGCCCCAGATCACATTCGCATGTGGGCCTAATTCGTACGTGAGTGAACTTGCGATCTCCTCTGCTTCCTTAAGCGTGAGGTCAGGTCCGCCTGTGATGTGTACGAGGCAGCCGGTAGCGCCCCTGTAATCCACGTCCAGCAGTGGATGGTTCAGTGCCGAACGGACCACATCGCTTGACTTATCCCGCGTCTTTGATTCGCCAAAGAGCATCACTGCAACCCCGCCGCAGTTCATAACCGTCCTCATGTCGGCATAATCGAGGTTTATCAGCGAGTCCTTTGTAATCGTATCGGATATGCCCTTGACGGTCTCGGAGATCAACTGATCCATCACCGAAAACGCCTGTTTCATCGGAAGATTCGGCACGTAGTTGAGCAGACGGTTGTTATCGAGTGCGATCACCGTGTGCGCTGCGTCACTTAACTCCTGAATCCCTGCCTCTGCCTTGATAGCGCGGGCACGTTCCACGTGGAACGGCGTGGACACCATTCCAACAACGATTGCGCCACATTCTCGTGCGATATCAGCGACCACTGGTGCAACCCCCGTGCCGGTTCCGCCACCCATACCAGCAGTGACAAAGACCAGATCAGAGTCTGCAAGAACCTCGCTCAGCGTTCCGCGCGCAAGTTCGGCAGCACGCCTCCCGACGTCAGGATCTCCCCCCGCTCCAAGACCCCGCGTGATCGATTTGCCGACCAGGATCTTCTTATCAGCCCTGCATCGATCCAGATCCTGCTTATCGGTATTGATTGCGATGATATCCACGCCATCGATGCCGATGTCATGCATTCTGGTCGATGTGTTATTCCCTGCGCCACCGCAACCGACGATCATGATGCGTGGCGTTCCAAGTAGCTCTGAATCAGCGAACTCCTCTATCTCTTTGTTGGATTGCCGATACAGGTCTTCCTTCTCAGTGTACCCTAGTGCGTTGTTTACAATTGTTTGCATTTCCGTCCCCTCATGACATTATATGCGTTTTGCATCCCCATTTTATATAGTAGATGCCTAAAGAGGGTTGATATTAATCACATATATAGTTTGCGGGGTGGTGGGGCTGCCATGACTCGTGACATTGACCGATGCCCAAAAAGTCGCCACATTTGTAGGCCTAATCCGGACAAGCCGCAACCAAACAGGAAATTAAACCCTGGGGAGTACGCAGAGCACTCTTCACTGAGTCTTCTGCGCGCTGCCAACGACTTTGTTAACACAATTCCGCGGCTAAATCACCTTACCAATCAGGGATTCAGTCCCCTGACTTCTGCCAATACCGCATTGGGATCGAGGGCATATCGCTGGACGATTTGGGAGATCTCCTTGTAATTGTTAATCTTCTTCTCAACCATGTATTCAAGGATATCTTTGCGTTCTTCTAATGCGTTTCGCAGTTGTTTACTCGTCCAGCCGCGCTCCTCCTTGATCTGGTCCAGCACATAAGAGTTGCCTGAGTACTCGAACGTGTCTTTCGTAGGATCCCAGGTGTACAGGTCATTGATCCTTACGCCGCCGGTTCTCTGGTCAAGCCCTGTGATCTCGAGAAGCGTCTTCGTCCGCCTGACGCGCTCATTTCCGATGTACGTCTGCATCTGGATGCTTACGATGTTTAGTGCCTGCAGCATCGCATGCGGCACGTTGATGGGCTCGCCCTGGAGCCGGTTTAGGAGTGTCTCGATGTCTGCGGCGTGCATCGTTGAGTATGTGGTGTGTCCTGTGGACATCGCCTGGAAGAGCGTTAGCGCTTCCTCGCCGCGCACCTCGCCTACAAGGATGTATTCGGGACGTTGCCTGAGCGCGGCTTTGAGGAGTTCGAACATATTGATATCGCTCACACCCTCATGAGCGATGGTCGACTCTCTTGTAACGCCTGCGATCCAGTTCTCGTGGTGCAGGGTCAGTTCCCTGGTATCTTCGATGGAGACGACCTTTGCTATCGGTGGTATGAACATGGAGATGGCGTTTAGTGCGGAGGTCTTCCCGGATGCTGTGCCGCCGGCAAGGATCATGCTCTTGTTGTTCTCGATCGCAAGCCAGAAATACGCAAGCATCTCGCTTGAGCACGTTCCGAAGTTGAGCATGTCCACCGGAGTAAACGGATCCTCTTTAAACCTTCGAATCGTGAATGAACTGCCTCTCGTGGTCACTTCCTTGCCAAGCGTTGCCTGTAGCCGCGATCCGTCCGGCAGTGTTGCGTCGACCATCGGACTACCGATTGAGATGTGTTTGCCGCCACGCTGCACGAGCTGGATCACGAACGAGTTTAAGTAGTCTTCATTAAACGTCAGGTTCGTCTCTATATTTTTATAGACGGTATGATATATGAATATTGGAATGCCGACTCCATCACAGGAGATATCCTCGATGTGGGGATCCTTGAGCACCGCATCCAGCTTTCCGTACCCGACATAGTTTCTATTGAGAAAGTGAAGGATTTTGTGAGTGGAGCGCGGACTTAGCTCTATCGAGTAGTAACCAAGCAACTCCAGCGCCTTCCTCCGCAGGATCTGGCTCTTGGCAAGGTCGATATCGAATCCCGTACCATCCTCCTCAGCGCCTGCGTCCACAAACCCCGTGTCAACCGGTTCCTCGAACTGCTCAGCACCCTCAGCACCCTCGGTAGCGACCGCGCCACCGTTCCCGTCATTTCCATCAAGAATCTCCTCTACGATCCCTTCGTCAAATTGCCTCGCGTTCGCCTCTGCAAACTCGACATCATCAAGCGTAAGCACGTCAGAAAGGTCCTCGTACAACCGCATGAGCAGGGCCTTCTCAAACGGCGTCAGCGAGGGTTCGACCACCGTATACACCGGAACTTTCCTCCTGGTGTCATATAGAACCAGCACAAACGCATAAGGCTCATCCACCCAGTATCGATTAATCTCGGTATATCCCTCTGGAATTTGGTCATCGACAAGGGCGCCATGCTTTTCCAGATCATAAGGTTCAAGATCGTACACAACATCCTTGGTGTTGACAATCTCTTTTATCCGGCTCACAAGTTCACTACTTCCCATAGTTCTTACAACTACTGTATCCGTAAAAAGCTTTTTGTATGGTGCAGACTGATTAAGTGGATGTGAGGGACTCAATAGATGGGGACTGCGATGGGTGAACTACAATCGATCACGATACCAACAGGGATCATTTCGCTTGACTCTGTACTGAAAGGCGGGTTCCCAGCTGGCTCATTCATCATGCTGCTCGGGGAGATCGGTGCCGGAAACACAGAGTTTGCGTACACGTCAGTACTATCGCTCCTCGAACTGCGACGAAACGGAAAGTTTTCCGGAGCATTTGGAAATTCCGTACTTCCGGAGAAGATATGCTACATTTCGCTGACCAGAAGCTGGGAAGACGTACATGACGAGATAGAACGGGGTTTTCCAGAAGATCTCTATGAGATATCCAGCAAAATAGACTTCAAAGACTTTTCAGAGGAGTACTTTAGCAGATCCTCGGTGCCAATCGAGTGGTTGACCGAACCCACGCTAACTTTCAACTCATTAAGAGAAAAAGTATCAGGAAAGGGACTGATCAGCGAGATGGTGGCGTACCTCGACGAAAACGCACCAAATAGCGTAATCATCATCGATTCCGTAACCACGCTTGCAGAGTACTGTGCAAACCCGGGACATTCCGCAGAATGGTCAGACATAATATCCTTCTTCCGAGGTCTGCAGAAGATATCAAAGAAATGGGGCGGGATTGTGTACGCGCTGCTCACAGCAGACATCCTTGACCGCTCATTACAGGAGCAGATCATGGACTGTGCTGATGGGGTCCTGATATTCGAATGGGACGACTTCGGCGAAACCAAACGACAGCGAGTGATGCACGTCAAGAAATTCAGGGGTCTTCTGCCGCAACTTGAGCGGGCCAACCTTGTGAAATTCGAGACGTCGGTCACCACGGATCACGGGTTCGCAATATCAAAGGTCAAACAGGTTGGATGGCAGAGATGACCATAGAACGTGTCAGTAGCGGCATCCCGGAACTGGATAAGAAACTGGAAGGTGGATTTCCGGAGAACAGCACCACCGCAATAATCGGAGCATTCGGAACCGGGAAATCCACGTTCGGGATGCAATTCCTAAACGAGGGTCTGCGAAACGGCGAACACTGCATCTTAATCAGCCTCGACGATGACGAAGAAACCATGATCCGCACGGCATCAGAGTTCGGATGGGATTTTCAGAGATATGTGGACGAAGAACTGTTGCTCCTGCTGAAACTGACTGCGATCGATATCAAAACATCGATACTCCGCATCCGAAGCGAACTGCCGCGACTCTTCGAGATGTTTGGCGCGAAACGATGCGTGTTCGACTCGATAACACTCTTCGAGATGCTGTTCACGGGCGAAAACGAACGGAGACTGATCGTATACGACCTTGTTCAGGTGATGAGGAATAGCGGAGCAACGTCCATAATCACATCGGAATTGGACAGCTCAAACCCACACGCATCACGATTCGGAATGATCGAATACGTGTCAGACGGCGTTATATTCTTAAACTATCACCGACTCGCCAGGGAGAGAACCATCCGGCTATCCATCGAGATCACGAAAATGCGCAGAACGAAACATTCGAGAGATGTTATGGCTTATGAGGTGCACAGAGATGGGATCAAGATCAAAACAATGGGCACATAGCCGGATATTCTCAAACGATGGTGCGGTTTCAACTGTCGTGAGCTTTATACTGCTCTTTGGACTGATCATGTCGGTCATACTGTTTGCAAGGGTGCAGTACGTCCCACTGTGGACCGCGGATGTGGAAGCAAGACATGCAGACGATGTCTTCGCTTCATTCTCAGCAATCCCCGGCAACATCGATAACCTGGTACTCGGCAGCGGCAGCGTCGCTGTAAGCCGACAGAGGATCCGGCTCGGCAGCGGCAGTGTCCCGATCATAGCTCCGGGAACATCTTACGGCGCACTGGGTGTGGTGCCAGATGAGGGGAACTTTACTGTGGAGGCGGATGTCTGGACCGTGAATATCACGAGGAACAACACTGGCACCCACAGTCTCGAGAACGGATCTGTGAACATCACCAACATCTCCGGCATATCCTCGTTTTATATTTATATTGATGAGATTGAATACAACACCGGGTCATTGGGGGATGTATGTATCCGTGTCACAAACCAGGGAAACCAGAGCGGACGGGCAGAGATCAAGACCGAAAGCTACACGCATCTCAACATATCCATCCGGAACGGTTATGGTGACAAAGTAATCGAGGATCTGCCCATAAACGCCGACAACTCAGCGATCGAACGTTACAAAATAGATCTTCTGAGCCCCTGTTACGGATTTGACATGGTCCTTTATGAAGCAGAGGCAGAGGTGGCTGATGCAGACGCCCCGTACTACAACATCACGATAACGAACAGCACATCACTAAACGGCAGCCGTATCCGGTATGAGATCGTCTATAATGAATACAACAGGACCCTGGTGCACTACAAAAAGACCAGCAACGGAACCATGATGTACGAATCAAGGAACCGCCACTTCTTAAACCAGAAGTTCATCTACCAAAACGGCGCAGTATTCCTCTGCCAGCAACCAGCCGTGACTATACGCACTGCACCAGAGGTTTTAATCAGAGACTACCGGAACTATACCCGCGTACTGATACCCCTAATCTCTGTCGGTACCGGCAAACACAGGATACCCTTGATCACAGGAAGCGGGGTTGAGGAACTGCAGATAGAACTCAAACATGCAGACTGCATCACATTTGCAGATGGCAACAACACTGAAAGCGTAAGCATCATAATCACGCCACCTGCGGGAGACGAGGAGTTCCGCAAGAACTACCTGCAGGAATGGGCGGATTATTTCACTGCAACAGTCGCGGGGACGTCGGTTGAGGCGAACCCGGGATGGTCGTCTGATGGCAGTTATACATACATCACAATAACACTCACAGGAAGCATCCATCTGGAGCTGAAGGACATCGATGTCGAAGGAAGAATTGCCAGCATCTCGCAGCTGGAATAGGGGAAGACTGGGGTATGCAGATAATAAACGAGAGACATTATAACGGTTCGGACAGGATCTTTTTGGACAATAGCGCGGTTTCAACCGTTGTCGGCGCTATCCTGCTCTTCGGACTACTCGTGGCAGTCGTGGCATTCGTTAACGTATACTACGTTCCATCATGGGTCGCGGACGATGAGGCGCGACATGCGCAGGATGTTTTTGTTGATTTCTCATCGATTCCCGGCCATATCGATGAGCTTGTGCGTGCCAACAACAGCGATGCTGTGAGCAGACAGCGAATCGAACTCGGCTGCGGCGGAATCCCGATCATGTCGCCGGGAATGTCATGGGGCTCGCTTGGCACAGTGCCGCGGGAAGGGAACTTCATCGTGAAAGCAGATGTCTGGACTGAGAATATCACGAAAAACGTCACAAGCGAAAATTTCACATACGAGTGTGTGAACATCAACAATATATCCAGTATATCGAAGTTTTATATTTATATTGAGAATTCTTATACCGGGACTGTGTTGATCAATCTCTCGAATCAGAGCGGGGGTGTGATACTCCGGATTGCGAGTAACTGCTATGACATAACCACTTGGAGCTCTGACGGTGTTAAAATACTCGATGAACTGATTATAACTACTGACCCCGACCCATTACATCAGGTAAACATTCTGAGTCCATGTTATGGGTTTAGCAAGGTTTTGAGCGATGCAGATGTCCCATACAATATCACGATGAGTGTGAGTGATGAACCTCTTGGGAGCAGTAGCAATGTTAGGTATTTGA
>QBUV01000084.1:286-15154 GCA_013572355.1 Candidatus Methanogaster sp. | reverse complement strand
TAAATCAGATAAAGTTAGTGATAAAACACAAGATACGCCATACAAAAAAGCAGAAAATGACCTATTCGAAGCAATAAATAAAAGATATTCTGAACTTGAAGATGAGTTTTCAGTCCTGAAAATAAAAAGTTAGAGGTACGACTCCGTGGATGTACTTGAATTCATTTGAGTGTGGCGCAACCGGGGCTTCGGAAGACTATCATGAATGTACTCGGAGGTTGGAGCAGGTCGCGTGATCGGAAGGGGTTTTGCGGCGTGGATCGCCAATGACGTGGAACTTGAGGCACAGGGCATAGATTCATTTCGTGTCAGGTGCGCTGTGAACCCCTGACGACTTCAACTCCGACGGTATCCCCTCCTCGCAGACGCCGCGATCGCGCTCCAGATCGCAGTTGGCAGCCGCGGATACGACCCACACTGGGACGTCAGCGGCGATGGTAGCGTCACCTCGCTCGACGCTCTGAGGATCCTGCAGGCGGCGGCTGGGAAGGTAGATTTATCCTAACTCCTGCCCATAGAGTGAAGTATCAACTCGGTTAGCAGATACAAGGTGAAAAATATGAGAGCGCTCCAGAAACAGTATGTTGTAGATGGGAAGGGACAAAAAACGGCAGTGATCCTCTCGATTGGGGAGTATGAGGAACTGTTGGAAGACCTCCACGACCTATCGATCATCGCCGAACGCCGGGATGAGCCCACAATAACATTTGAAGATATTAAGAAAGGGCTGAGAGGAGATGGGCTCTTATGAAATTCGATGGAAGAGTTCGGCAGCACGAGATTTACACAGCATTGACCCGCAACAAGTCCCGCGGATTATAAGAGCCATTGAATCGCTTGCGGATAACCCGTTTCCTTCGCAGCACCGTAAGATTCGAGGGTCAGTTCGGGATTACAGGATTCGGATTGGAGATTATAGGGTTATCTACCAAGTGCATACCAGATCCGGAGTTGTCATCATTTATCATATTCGGCATCGCAGACATGCGTATCGCAGGTGATTAAGATGGTTGAAATTCTCGCCCTGCGAATGTGGCTGCGGCGGCGGGCAACAGCGATGCGAACGAGACTATCCGGGTGCCCCGCTTCTGTTGATTGTGAGTAAACCATGCAATAAGTATCAGGGGTTAGTCAAAGAAGCGCAAACGAGAAATATCCATCCAGAGGTTGGCAGCCCCCTTGAAATCGCAAATCTATTAAGTTACACCACCTGAATACATGCAGGTGATACCATGAATATTATAGGAATATCAGGAAGCCCGACAGGGGATGGAAACAACGAAAAGATGATCGAGATGGCGCTTGCCGTGGCAGAGGACAGGGGTTTCGAAGTAGACCGGATTTTCCTCTCGGAGCGTGCCGTTTCCCCGTGCACGGCATGTGACGGTTGCAAAAATAAGAAAGAGTGTACGATCGATGATGACATGACAGAGATATATCCTATGCTCGAACGCGCCGACGGGATCATTGTCGCAACGCCTGTCTACTTCGGATGCATGACCGCCCAGCTAAAAGCGCTCTTCGACAGAACCCGCGTGCTCCGGAGGCAGGGATTCCTGCTGTCGGGCAAGGTCGGGGGTGCGATCGCTGTTGGCGGCTCTCGCAATGGCGGACAGGAGAAGACGGTGCAGGCGATTCACGACTGGATGCACATACACGGGATGATCGTGGTCGGCGACAACGGTCATTTCGGAGGGCTCGTACAGGTGCCGGCAGAGTCCGACGAGGTCGGGATGCAGACTGTCAGGGATACGATCGGTAAGATCTGCGATGTGCTCGGGATGATCAAACGATGATGACAGCAGAGACTACCAAGACGAATGCGCCGAAAGGGATAAAGCCGCGATTGATCGCATGGGAGATCACTGGTGCGTGCAATCTCGCTTGCGAGCACTGCCGCGGCTCATCCACCGAGAAGCCAGACCCTGATGAGTTATCTACAGACGAGGCGTTTCACCTGATCGATGAGATCGTGGAGTTTGCAAAGCCAATACTCATTTTAAGCGGGGGCGAGCCGCTTATGCGCAAGGATGTCTGCGAAATTGCGCAGTACGGCACCGATAAAGGGCTTCGGGTGGTGCTCGCAACCAATGGAACAGCCATGACCGCGGATGTTGCGCACCGGCTCAAGGATGCCGGGATCGCAAGGATCAGTGTGAGCATCGATGGTGCAGACGCTGAGACGCACGATGCGTTTCGAGGGATGCCGGGCGCGTTCGATGGCGCGATACGCGGAATATCAGAGATTCGTGCCGCTGGCATCAGTCTGCAGATCAACACCACGATATCAAGGAAAAACATCGACCAGATCCCGAAGATCCTCGATCTCAGCATCGGTCTCGGCGCAGACGCGCTGCACATCTTCCTGCTCGTCCCGACAGGGCGTGGCAGGGAGGAGGACGAGATACCCCCTGCCGAGTATGAGCGGATCTTGAACTGGTTCTATGATCAGCGGAACACAGCCGGGATCCAGTTGAAGGCGACGTGCGCGCCCCACTATTTCAGGATCATGCGCCAGCGTGCAAAGGAGGAAGGGACCACAGTCAGTGTTGCGACGCATGGTTTTGAGGCGATGACGAAAGGGTGTCTCGCAGGCACAGGATTCTGCTTCATCTCGCGGAACGGCGGGGTTTATCCCTGCGGGTACCTGCCGGTTCTTGCAGGAAACATCAGGGAGACCGGTTTCAGGGAGATATGGGATCATGCGAAGGTGTTCGAGGATCTACGTGACGAGAGTAGACTGAAAGGCAAATGCGGCATCTGCGGGTACAAACGTGTCTGCGGCGGCTGCCGTGCCCGGGCTTATGCAGCGACAGGCGACTATCTCGCTGAAGAGCCGTACTGCATCTACAGTCCGCGGAAGGCACGGACAGCGGTGCAAGGTGGCGAGGATGCGGAAGATGACGTTTGAAATGACGTTTGAAGCAATTCCAGCCGTCGATCTCAAGGGCGGCAGGTGCGTGCAACTGGTGCAGGGAAAGCCGGGTACCGAACTGGTCTCGCTCCCTGATCCGGTATCGATCGCCCGCGAATGGGTGGATCAGGGCGCAAAAACCCTGCATCTGATCGATCTCGATGGCGCCATCCACGGAAAGAGGGAAAACGCCCCAATCGTTGAGGATATATGCCAGCAGTGCGATGCGCACGTCCAGATCGGCGGCGGCATCAGATCGATGGAGGATGTTGAGGACTTACTCGGAATCGGGGTGGATCGCGTGATCGTGAGCACCGCTGCGCTTAAGAATCCCGAGTTTGTCAGGCAGCTATCAGACGAGTTCGGAGGCGACCGCATCATGGTCGCGCTCGATTCAGCAGGAGGCGAGGTCATAATCGAGGGGTGGACCTTGAGATCGGGACTGAAGCCTGTCGATATCGGGATGAAATTCGAGGAACTCGGAGCAGGGAGCATATTATTCACGAATGTCGATACGGAAGGGTTACTCGGTGGAATCGATATCACACCGACCGCGGAACTGGTGCGGTCAGTCAACATCCCTGTGATCGCATCAGGCGGCATCACCACGCTATCCGATATCGCTGCTGTCAGGGAAGCAGGTGCGAAAGGCGCGGTCATCGGAAGCGCGCTCTATCTCGGGCGGTTCACGCTCGCAGAGGCGATAGGGGTGTGACCGGTGCGGGTGTGGATGTAACCGGGATTACCCCCGGGTAATCCAGACACCCGGATCACAGCCCTATCGTTTCGATATATTTATCTGGTCTGCGTCATCTATTATCTATGATGCCGAAGAGAGTCATGATCGTAGATGATGCGGAATACATGCGGGAGATGCTCGGAGACATTATAGAAACTTATGATGCACTTTCCGAGTATGAACTGGTGGGAGTTGCCGCCGATGGCGAGGAAGCGATCACAAAGTATCACGAACTGGTGGATGCGGGGCTGCGACCCGATGTTGTGACCATGGATATCGTGATGTCGAAGATGGACGGGATCACTGTGATCAAGGAAATTAGAAAGCAGGACCCGTATGCACGAATCCTCGCAATCTCTGCGCTCGATTCGCCGGATACCATCAACCGGGCGATGAAAGCCGGAGCAATCGATTATATCACCAAGCCGTTCACTGTGACCGATCTGATGGACAAGATCCAGCATGTCGCAACGACTGCGTCTGAGGCAGAGGGGACGGAAGAGGAACGTTTGCCTGCCCGCGAGAATGTGATTCCTGGAACAATCGTCTCCAGCGACGGTGGCCATGCGGTTATAACGGTGCAGAATGCCGCAATCGAGGCGATGTCGGATTATGAGGTCGATGAGCGGGTAAAAGTCCACATAGATCCTGAGAACATCGAGTTGCGTACCGGACCGGATAAAACGAGAAATCGGCTGGAAGGGACGGTTGTGGGGATCATTCCATCGACGCCGGTTTCGCAGGTAAAACTGGACTGCGGATTCGACCTCTCTGTGGACGTACCATCAAAGACACTTGCAGAGATGCATCTCGCGGTCGGTGACCGGGTTTACGCCACCTTCGGCATGCTCTCTGTCCGTGTCACGCGATGACCACCCTGATCCTGCGCAAGCGCTGCCAAAACCGCCTTCTTGTGAATCTCTGCTGACCTGTGAATCCCGCCACGAGTGCCGCGCACGGCACGGCACGGGTACTGCTGCACAAGAAGCCCTGCCTTCGAAGGCGCATCAGCAACCGGAGTGCCCACAAGCTGCGATGCCACCCACCAGCTTGCACCGCAGGGCGAACCCCTGATGACCCGGACCTCTGATACGACCCCATCAGCAACAGATATCTCAAACATGGGCTTTCCGAGAATCCTTGCAAATTCATCGATGACCCGATCTCCACATGGCACGAGCGCGCAGCAGATCTCGTCTGCATGGATATGTATCCGGTACCGGTCCCTGATCTTTTCGAGTTCGGATGTGTCGCTTCCTGAGACGATGATCGCACCAGCGCCTGATTCTGCTGCGCAAGCTGCGAATGCTGGTGTGAGATCAGGATGAAGCGCAAAGATGATCACCAGATCAGACGTCAGATCGGCATCTTTCGTATACGGTTCGGTATCCTCGATGAAAACGGGTAGGTCCTCAGGGATCGGAACTTCGGTCACCTCAAAGTCGGTCTTCTCCCCAATCGTCCGGATTGCACGCTCTCCGTACTTTCCTCGCGAGACCACTGTGACCGAGATCATCGTTTTGTGATTGATCCGGGTGGCTATTAACTTGACCTCGCCACCCGGTTCGGGTAGATGGCGGTATCACGTAAGACCGACGATCCCTCCGATACGTTTACATCAGCAAAGACGCTTACTTTATAACATGGAGATCGTATTCGATGACATCGGGAGTTATCCGCTCCCGCGAGGGCAGCGGGAACGTGTGCATCAAGCATTCGCTGACGGGCGGTATGGCGACCCCGTGGTGACCGAGGCAATTCGCGACTGCATGCGCCAGAAGATCGCAGCAGGACTTGACGTCCCGACATATCCGCAGTTTCAGGATATGAACCAGCAGTTCCTAAGGATCATCAACGATCCTGCGTGTGGCGAAGCGCCTTTTCTCGTTAAAGAGGAGTCGGCAGAGATAATCGAACTCGCGGCCATCGAACCGGTTGCAAAGGAGTATCTCGAGAAGACCGGGGAGCGGTTGAGGATCAGGGTCTGTGTCACAGGCGCAGTCGAGCTATACCTGAAACAGTTCGGCAGCGCAGCATATACCGACATACTGGACCTCTGTGCGAGGAGCGTTGATCGGTTCGTTGCGAATGCGCTCTCTACAAAGTCGTCGTTTGATGTGGCTGTCATCAGCATCGATGAGCCGAGCATCGGGATCAATCCCGAGATCATGTTCAGCGATGATGAGATCATCCATGCGCTTGACCTCTCAGCGAAATCCTCCAACGTCGATACCCAGATACACCTGCACTCGCCGATTCACTATACGCTTGCGTGCGAGTCCGACTCAATAAATGTGGTCGGCGTGGAATCCGCTGCAAACCCGGATTACCTCGAGCTGATCGATAAAGGGGATCTGGAGCGATACGACATGTTCCTGCGTGTCGGTGTTGCAAGAACCGATATCTTTGGCATGACCGCCCTGTTAAACGAGAAGTACCAGACCAATGTGTGGAAGGATACATCCCGGCTCCGCGAGATCGTGACCGCGATGGAGACTCCGGAGGTGATCGCAAAGCGGCTCAGGCACGCTTATGATCGGTTCGGAGCGTTGATACGGTATGCAGGACCTGACTGCGGGCTTGGCGCATGGGAGTATCCGGACCTTGCACAGGGACTCCTCAAAAACGCGAGGGACGGCATCACAAGCTTCAAGGAGAGTTTGTGACGCGGTCCGTTACCGGGATTAACGCAGTCATAGCTAAGCAATCCACACCAGAATAATCAGAAGAAATATTCCGGCAAACGCGCCTTTGCTCCACGCGAGCACCTTTTTTCCGTCAAGGACGCTTATAGGCAGCATGTTGAATGCGGCAAGCCATAGATTGATCAGCACGCCAAAACTTCCGACCTCCCCGAGAAAGCCGTCCATGCCGACAAGCGGCGTAAAAGCCAGCGCCAGCAGGACATTCATGAGCGGGCCCGCAGCACCGATGCGCCCAATCTGCCCACTCGTGGCATAGTTGCCATATATCTGCACCGCACCCGGCGCTGCAATCAACGCGCCCATCAGATAAGCCAGCCCGACTGCAAACATCAGCATGGAAGAGCTCATCCGGAACTCTGCCCACATGTTGTACCGCTGTGCAACAACCTTGTGTGCAAGTTCGTGTAATATGAATGATACTCCGACAGTAAGGAGCGACAACATGAACTTATAGATCACAATTTCCCCGAAAGGGTCGCGTCGGGCTGGACCCGATAACACAAGCGCGAACGCGTACGATATCGCGATCCACGCAATGAAGAGGTGCTGCATCTCGGTACTGCTGGTTCGGAGGTGAGCTCTCGGTCTCGGCGGCAGGGTCCCGATGGTGTTGATTCGCGAGTCCATTTCTGGCATAATATCTTCTGGTCAGGTCTGATACTTTAATGGTCTCTTTTAGAGGAGTTCCCAAGTTACGCCGATTCCCACCAGATCCGAACACCCGCGCAAGATATCCGATCCCGAAGGGTCAGATAACCTTTAAGAACATATAGGCACAACTGGTGATGCGAGTCCCGATGTGGTAGCGGATATCCTTAGGGCTTGCGGAGCCTTAGACCCGGGTTCGAGTCCCGGCCGGGACGCTTATATGGAGAATAAAACATGAAATGGCAAGGAGCTTCAAAATGCAAGGAAAGCGGCGGAAGGATCGTGAGATCTCGTGGAAAACGAAAGTTCGAGATAGGGCGCGAACCTGCTGACACACACCTCGCACCGGTGCGCGGCAAGAAGATGCGCACCTTTGGCGGAAACGAGAAGATACGTCTCTTCCGGTGCGATATAGCGAACGTGACCAATCCAGCAGATAACACAACCCAGAAATGTAACATCGAGACCGTCGAGGGAAACCCGGCAAATCAATACTATACCCGGCGGAATATCATCACAAAAGGAGCGATCATCAAGACAAATTTGGGCTCGGCGCAGGTGACCAACCGGCCAGGACAGGAAGGAGTCGTCAACGCTGTGTTGGTATGAACACGGCAGGAAACCCTTATTATGCATGAATGCATTGAGTCACTGGTGCACCACGACGATACTCCAGTCCTCCAGATTCCCACTATGATTAGCTTTGGAAGGGCTCGTAGCTCAGCTAGGCAGAGCACCGGGCTTTTAACGCCTGCGGCGTTGCTGCTGCGTGCAGAAACCCGATGGCCGAGGGTTCAAATCCCTTCGAGCCCGTTAATGCCCCGCCCTGCTGGCGGTGGCATCGATGAAAATCGCTTCTGGCGATTTCAATTAAGACATGATTCCGTGGAGGGGTTCAGATAGAATTCGACATATCCAGCCACATAACGGTTCCGAAACATCGGATACTCGATGATGATGAGGCAGAGGAAGTATTGAGCAGATACAACATCGAAAAGGAGAAACTGTCCAAGATCATGACGGTTGATCCGGTAATCCAGGAGATCGGTGCAAACGCAGGCGACGTCGTGGAAATTACGAGAGATAGCGAAACTGCTGGCGAATTCGTGTTTTATCGCCTTGTAATCGAATGAGGGAATAATGTTAGATCGAAAAAAACTATCCCGTGCATATTTTACCAAGAACAAGATTGTGCAGCACCAGATCGACTCGTTCAATGAGTTCATAGATCATGGTCTCCAGAAGGTTGTTGACGAGATGGGTGTCATCGAAACCGAGGTTGGTGACGCCAGCAGCGGTACAAAAACATACGTCCGTCTCGAGACGGTCTCGGTTGGACATCCGGTGGTCAAGGAAGCAGATGGTGCTGTCGATCGGTTGTTCCCATCCGATGCGCGGCTGCGCAATCTCACATATTCAGCACCGATCAATCTCAAGATGACCGTCGTACAGGACGGGGTTGAGAGCGATCCGAAGAGCGTGGAGATCGGGGTCACGCCGATCATGTTGCGGTCGAAGGCATGTAACCTGTACGGGCTAACAGATGCGGAAATACAGTTACATGGCGAAGATCCGCTCGATCCTGGCGGATATTTCATCACGAACGGCACCGAACGGGTGATCATGACGCTTGAGGATCTTGCGCCGAACAAGATCATGACCGAGATAGACCACAGGTACGGGGACCAGGTCGAGATTGCGAAGGTGTTTTCTGAGCGGTACGGATACCGGGCACTGACCGTTGTTGAGCGCGGGCGCAAATCGATACTTGAGGTATCGTTCCCGTCGCTTCCCGGGCGCATCAATTTCGTCGTGCTTGTCCGTGCACTCGGGCTTGAGACAGACAAGGAGCTCGTGGATGCGGTATCGGATGATCCTGATATCAGGGAGTTTATGAAGGAGAATCTTGAAGAGGCGGTAAACTTGGGAGTGTTTACGCAGGAGAATGCGCTTGAGGAACTCGGAAGCGTCGTTGCGACAAGGCAGGCAAGGGAGTACCAGACACGGAGGATCGGCTACGTCCTTGACAGGTACCTGCTTCCGCATCTCGGCAACGCGGAAGCGGATCGGATGGTAAAAGCTCATTATCTGGCAAGAATGGCTGAGGCATGTTTTGAACTGGCTACAGGCCGGAGAAACGTGGACGATAAGGATCATTACGCAAACAAGCGGCTGAAACTCGCAGGGAATCTGATGGAAGACCTCTTCCGGGTTTCATTCAACCGGCTTGCAAGAGATATCAAGTACCAGATCGAGCGCGCGAGCATGAGAAAACGAGAATTGAACATCATGACCGTGATACGCCCGGACGTGCTTACACAGCGCATCGTTTACCCGCTTGCAACTGGAAACTGGGTTGGCGGGCGCACAGGTGTTGCGCAGTTGCTCGACCGCACCGATCAGATATCCTCGTTGTCCCACCTGCGGAGGGTTATATCGCCATTGTCGAGAACGCAGCCGCATTTCGAGGCAAGGGACCTGCATCCGACACAGTGGGGCAGATTGTGCCCATCCGAGACACCGGAAGGTCCAAACTGTGGTCTTGTGAAGAACTTCGCCCAGATGGTGGAGTTGTCCACAGGAATTGAGGATACCGAAGCGATCAAGAACGAATTGTATGCGTATGGCATCAGTGCAGTATGATAGATGAGAGGCATAATGACAGGCAAGGTATTTTTAAACGGTGAACTGGTCGGCACCCATGAAAGTCCGGCAGAACTGGTGCGGAAGATCAGGATGGGGCGGAGGCAGGGCACAATCGGGGGTCAACTCAATGTTTCGCTCCAGGGGCATGATGTGCTCATCAATACTGATATGGGTAGAGCCCGCCGGCCCCTTATCGTTGTTGCGGGTGGCAGGCCGCTGGTCACTGAAGAGCATATCATAAAACTCGAACAGAATGATATCGATTTTGACGATCTCGTAAAAGAGGGAGCAATCGAGTATCTCGATGCTGAGGAAGAGGAGGACGCATTAATTGCGGTCAATGAAGAGGATATCACGCCGGAACATACCCACATCGAGATCGATCCGGCATTGATCCTTGGAATATGCACTGGTATGGTCCCGTTCCCTGAGCACAATGCGTCTCCGAGGAACACGATGGGCGCTGCAATGGTTAAGCAGTGCATCGGTATTTCGGCATCGAACCTCAAAATGAGACCGGACACTCGCGGGCATATACTCCATTATCCGGAACGTGCGCTCGTGAATACCACAACATCACGCGCAATCGGCGCAGACAACCGACCCGCAGGTCAGAACTTCGTCGTTGCAGTGCTATCGTTTGAAGGTTACAACATCGAGGATGCGCTTGTGGTGAACAAAGGCTCAATCGAGCGCGGTCTCGGGCGCAGCCACTTCTTCAGGACGCTTGAGGCAGAGGAGCAGCGGTATCCTGGCGGGCAGGAGGATCGGTTCGAGATCCCTGACGCCGAGGTCAGGGGTGCAAGAGGAGATGAAGCGTATGCGCATCTGGACTCTGATGGCCTGATCAATCCGGAGACTGAGATTCGTCCCGGAGACGTCCTCGTCGGGAAGACATCCCCCCCAAGATTTATTGAGGAGCCTACCGGACTTGCCCCGCAGGAGCGCCGTGAGAACTCGGTTACCATGCGGTCAAACGAGAAAGGGGTCGTTGATACGGTCATCATGACCGAATCGTACGGAACCCGCCTCGCACGGGTGAAGGTCAGGGACCAGCGGATACCAGAGATCGGGGACAAATTTGCGTCAAGGCACGGACAGAAAGGAGTCATCGGATTGATCGTGCCTTACGAGGATATGCCATTTACAGAACAGGGGATTGTCCCTGATCTGGTCTTAAACCCGCACGCAATCCCGTCGAGGATGACGGTCGGGCATGTGCTCGAGATGATTGGCGGAAAGGTTGGCGCGCTTCAGGGAAGAGGGATCGATGCAGATGCGTTCTCAGGAGAGACCGAAGAAGAATTGCGTGGTGCATTGGAGGCGTGTGGTTTTGCGAGCACCGGAAAAGAGGTGATGTACGACGGCGTCACAGGCGCGCAGATCCAGGCGGACATATTCATCGGTGCGATTTTATATCAGAAACTCCATCACATGGTTGCGTCCAAGATCCATGCAAGATCGAGAGGACCTGTTCAGGTCCTGACACGCCAGCCGACCGAGGGGCGTGCACGAGAGGGCGGTCTAAGGTTCGGAGAGATGGAGCGGGACGTGCTTATCGGGCACGGCGCAGCGCTCTCCTTAAAGGAGCGGCTGCTCGATGAATCGGATAAGGTGACCGAGCTGGTCTGCGATAACTGCGGGATGATCGCCACGTTCGACCGGAGGAAGAATATCGCATTCTGCACCAACTGCGGCGCTGAAACCGATATCTATCCGGTGGAGATGAGTTACGCGTTCAAACTACTCCTCGATGAGATCAAATCGCTCGGTGTTGCACCGAGACTCGAACTGGTGGACGCGGCGTAAGTTATTCTATTGCGTTGTTACGTGGGGTAGTTGGGTTATGAGATCTCATCAAACACGAGGTCCTCCCACTTCCGCGCCCCGATAACGACCTCAAACTCAACTGGTGTTAGCACCGGCACGGGAAACGCCGCGGTATTGTCGATTGCGATCCGCGGGCACGCCGTGTTCACAAACGCGTCCACACGAAACGGTGCCAGCGCTTCCGGCGTTATCATGTCAGCAAACAGGATGTGCGCGTCCAGACCATGTTCTTCTGCCTTGCAACGCAACTCGAACGCAAGATCCTTCCTACACTGCCCGATCTTGGTGGATACGAGAATCCCGAACGACTGCGCATCAAGCGACCGCTCGATTGCAGCGCAGCGCTTACGAAGCACCTTATCGACATCCGGCTTTCTGAGCTCATTCATCTCCGGATCTGCAATCCAGACCGGCTTTCTGGTCGCAAGCGATACTCCGAGCGCATGAAAATCCCCTGTGCCGATATACAGGTACTCAATCGCATCAGGAACTGCAGAAAAGTTACACCCGAGCACGAGTCCGGGATGTGCGATGCGCGCATCGCCGCTACTGATTATGGCCTGTACGCCGTGGTCCGCAAGATATCGCTTCACACAGGGAAGTTTATGCACGAACTGAGCTGTCGAGACAAGCCCGACACGATCTCCGACCACATCAATCGCTTTTGTTAGCACTGGGAGAAGATCGATGCTGGATTCTGCCTCGATGAAGATTACGTTCTCTGTCTGTATGTTCGGTATCTCCGCATGTCCGAACTGGAACAGGAGATCCACAGACTCGAGAAGTGGTGTATCGATGTCGCACGCGCCGAAGCAGGAGTTTGCAGAGATTATAACCGTTGAACCTGTAAGCTCTTCGATTTCCTCTGATACCTTGATCGCTTTTTGCTTGAAACCGTCCGGAAACTGGAGTCCTACAGTTTCAGCACGTCTTCTTCTGATTGTGTCGATGATGTGGTTCAGACCGAAGTCGTACACATCATCGATCATACTTGCTTTGGCAGGAAGTACTTCTTGATCAGCGTATCGCATTGTGAACAGGTGATCATGAGCCAGTCGCCGACCATCTGCTGGTTGAAATGCTCAAAGATCGATGCCCCGCAGTTCGGGCATGAATAATATTCTTTGAAATAATAATTGTAAAATGTCGGATTATCCTGCAGCCACCCAAGAACCGATATCATGCGCTCGAGATACCGCTGCTCCGGCCCTGCCTCGCCTTCTGCCTCCATCGCGGTCTCAAGCCGTTCTTTCACATCCCTGAAATGCCTCTTCGACTTCTCCCGGATTCTCTTATAATCCGTCGCATAATTAATAGTGTCTTTTAAATATTTTGAATACATCTCGCTGCTTGCGCCAGTCTCTCTGCGTGTGATCGTCTTTAGGAAATACTCGCTCATCAGGTCCTCCATCAGATCGAAGCACTCTGTGCAGATATCATAGCTCTCATAATGCGTCGAATCCAGTTCACCATGACAGATGATGCACGCCTTTCGTTCCATGAGAGATAGGTAAACTTATACGAATTTAAAGGTATGTCCGGTTATTGGGATGCTTGTGGCGTGTGGCGCAGGTTTCATCGGATCGCATCTCTGGCGTCTGTGGTACCTCGAGTTCTCGGCGGATATGGCGATGGTTTCACGAAACTGATGTGGCAATGGGGAGTTGTGAGCCCGGACACCAGAACGATGGCGTGAACGGGCTCTGCGGAGCTGCATGCCCCCGGTCAATCTGTGGGCGCGGGTTTCGCGGCGCCAGCCGGATGATGCGAGGTCATCGCCGCCGCACCAGATATGCGACCGCTGCGAGTCCGGCGATTGCGAAGAGTGCGCTGAAGCCAGGGGTCTTCTTATCTGTCGCAGTCTCTTCTGCTGCTGCGGAAACTTCGTCAGGTGCTTCACTCACTCTGGGAGCTGAAGTTGCTTCAGGGGTCGGTGCGACTACCGGAGCATCTGCGCCTCCTGACGCACTGGTTGCGGTTGCGACGGGGGTAACCGCCTCTACGGGCGCCTCATCTGCAACCGCGTCCTCCCACGCTCCTTCGTATGCTTCGGTGGTTGCTTCGCTGATCTTATCGGTCACTGGCACCTCCACAAATAGCGATGTGTATGGAGTTACGAACCCGAACTCCAGTGAAAGGTCAGTAATCTCGGACACAATAGGATCGGTCTCGCCTTCGACGACCATCCGGTCCATCAGTTCCCGTATCTTCGTGTGCGCCCAGAGTTTCGGAACAAAGCTGTTATCAGATCTGGGAACGACGGGAAATGTCTTGTCGAAGCTGCGGCTGCCTGTGCGTGTGACCGCGTCGATACTTGAGCCGACGTTTTTTGTGCCTGCCGGATATCTGGCGAGTATGATAGCGTCAGAGCCTGCAAAGAGCGTGTTGTATCCGGTATTCACGATATCAGATGAACCTGAGTATGCGAAGTCCATATCAGTTATCACAGGTGTTGATATCGTCTCGTAGAATGTGTTCATCTCGGTCTCAGCGTTGTTTCCAGGATAGAACCGCTCTGCCACCCCGCAGTTTTCAAGGGAGAGCGCCCTTAAGAAGTCGTAGTTCGCCTCATCCTCGATCCCGAACGCAATGGTGAATATGGACACTTCCGCCCCGTTTGCGGCTTTTACATTATCCCTGATCGCATAAGGAGATGTCACGCCATCGGTGGGCTCTCCATCGGTTAAAAAGACGATGAGCGGGACACGCTCCGAATCCTGCTCAAACATGCCAAGTGCAGTCAGTAGCGCCTCGTTGATGTTTGTGCCGCCGTCCGCACCGAGCGCGTTCACAAAGTTCGCCGCGTCTGCCTTGGTCTGCGTGTTTGCTTCCATGAGCGTGTCACTGAATATCACGCTCTGCCGATCAAAGAAGATCACATTGAAGTAGTCATCAGGCGGGAGGTCTGCGACGATGCCTGCAAAGACCCTCTGCACCTGCGCGATCTTGTCGCCACGCATGGAGCCTGATTTATCGATCACAAAGATGATCTCCTTATCAAGAGCCGCGGTCCCGAGGTCTTCGACCGATGGCGAGAAAACGTGCATCAGATAGCCCTGTGCACCGGTTTCGTAGAAGAGCATCTCACCACTTAATGATGTGCTGTCGGTTGTGAAAACTATTCTGAGATCCATGTCAGGAAGTGACTTTGCACCATAAGTGACCTGTGCTTCTGTGGACGAGATGTATTTCGTGCCTGCCCCTTCAAATCCGGGGGTTTCCAGAGAGATAATCCGGTTCACAGATGCGACTGTTATATTTACAGATAAATCAGGCACGCTGTGCGCCACATCGGTCTCTCGAAGCGACAGTGCGTACTCGTAGTCACCAAGCGTCTTTTTCACGGGCTGCTCGTAAGTCAGACGAACGATGATGCTCTGGTGGGG
>QBUV01000084.1:0-247 GCA_013572355.1 Candidatus Methanogaster sp. | reverse complement strand
ATATGTTCTCCTCCTTCGTCTTTAAGACCCCAGCCGTTCTTCCTTCAGAGACCGCTGCCTCAAATCGCTCATCTGCCTCTTTCTTAGGGAGGATATCAGCTTCGTACTCGACGCCGTCGATTATCAGGCAAAAGCCCGATATGAATGCACCTTCAGGGATCAGGAACCTGAACTCGTCGTCTGTTGCAGTATTGTGTGGGTTTGTAAGCTTCTCTTCCACACTTGTTATCGCATAGCCGTTGTTCAC
>QBUV01000127.1 GCA_013572355.1 Candidatus Methanogaster sp. | reverse complement strand
CGATCTGCGGCGACGTCACTGATGATGGTGCGGTCAACACAGTCGATCTCGTACTGCTCCTGAAACACTGCGTCGACCCCGCGGGCAACCCGCTCGCCCACGAGTGCACCGGTGATATCGATGGCAATGGACATATCAACAGTCTCGATGTGCTGATGCTGATGGGGTATATCACAAATCCGGCGGGATACTCGCTTAACTGCCCGTGTGAGGGGGTCTAATCATGAAACGATACATCACAGCAGCGATACTTACCCTCACAGCATTCGCCTGCACCGCGGGCGCAGATGACTGGCATGTCAATCCAGGTGAATCGATACAGGCGGCAATCAACAGCGCAATCACCGGCGACACGATTCATGTACATGCCGGAACATACACCGAGAACGTGATCGTGAACAAGACGCTCACGCTGCGGGGCGATGGTGCGGACGTGGTGACGGTGCAAGCGTCTTCGTCATCGGATCATGTCTTTGAAGTAACTGTGGATCGCGTAAACATCTCCGGGTTCACGGTGACCGGTGCTACCGGGTCTTACAAGGCAGGGATGTACCTCAATCGTGATGCGGATCACTGCAACATATCAGATAACAGCGTATCAGGCAACTACCGCGGAATCTACCCTCATCTTTCCGATTATAACACGTTCACGAACAATTGCGCATCGCAGAACGATTATGGATTTGATTTGTCATTCAGCAGAGGAAATAACATTATAGGGGGAAACACGCTCACAGACAATGGCTGTGGCATCTATGTGTTCACACCCATGTCGGAGCGTTATAACAACTCCATAGACACGAGTAATACGGTAAACGGAAAACCAGTATATTACTTCTACGATGTTCATGATCTTGTGATCAGCGGTGTTGATATCACCCACCTGACCATAGCATCAAGCACAAACGTTACCGTCGCTGATAGCAGCATCAGCGGGGGCGACGGTGTCCATCTGGGCTTTGTCAGCGATTCCACGATTATCGGTAATACGGTATCAGACAACTATCGAGGACTCTTCGTTGGTGGATATTCTCACGTTGGACCGTCTTCCGAAGACAACATAATCACTGGTAATACATTCTCAAACAGCATAGAGGAGGGCATTCGCATAGATACTGCCGGTGATGGTATCTTTTCGGATAATACCATTTCAGGCAATTCAAAGGATGGCATATATCTTACGAACCATAGATCTAATGTCTTCAACAACAACACAATCTCAGACAATTCCGGAAATGGTGTTTACCTAAATCTGGCTGATGATAGTGTTCTTACCAACAACACCATTTCTGGCAATGGTGATGGAATTTACATGAGAGGCTCCACAAACAACACTTTTACGAGCAATACGATCTCAAACAACGGTGCGGGACTCGTCATGGCGGGCTGGAGTGGTATTCTAACCGAGGATAACAGGTTCTACAACAACTACCTCGCAAACACAGTGAACGCTTATGACGACGGTACCGGCGCCAACGCATGGAACACCACCAACACCACAGAGGTAAACATCGTGGGCGGTCCCTTCGTCGGCGGCAACTACTGGAGTGACTACGCGGGCACAGATGCAAACGGCGACGGGTTCGGCGAGGCAGCACACACCATCGCCGGCAGCTTGAATCAGGATTATCTGCCGCTGGTTTATGCTCCCGCGACCTGCGGCGACATAACCGGCGACGGGACGATCGACACGGTTGATCTCGTACTTCTCCTGAAACACTGCGTCGACCCCGCGGGCAACCCGCTCGCCCACGAGTGCACCGGTGATATCGATGGCAATGGACATATCAACAGTCTCGATGTGCTGATGCTGATGGGCTACATCAACAATCCAGGCGGATATTCGCTCCACTGTGGGTGCTGAGGGAAATGGGGAAAATCCCTTCGCTGTCTTCTCTGTTGTATCGACCCACAACTCGAGATCCCATCCCGCCACAGCGAGTAACCACCAACCGGCATGAAGGGGTTTATCTATTTATAACCGTAAATAAACCACGATCAGCGATATGCAAATCGGAGTATACATCTGTCACTGCGGGCTCAACATCGGCGGAGTCCTTGATATCGATGCGATCGTAGCGGAGGCGGGGGCGTTTGACGACGTCCGCATCGCCAGAGATATCGATTTTGCATGTTCCGATGCAGGGCAGGAAGAGATCAAAGCCGATATCGAGGGCGGCGTTGACCGCGTCGTCGTAGCCGCATGTTCGCCGCGTATGCACCAGACAACCTTCGAGCGCCTGCTTGAGGATTCGGGACTGAATCCGTATCTTCTGGTGATGGCGAACATTCGCGAGCAGTGCTCATGGGTACACTCAGACAACACTTCACTTGCGACCCAGAAGGCGATCGATCTGGTGCGCATGGGCGTGGCAGAGGCAAGAGAACTCACCCCGATCCTGAAACGGACGATCCCGATCAATCAGGATGCGCTCGTCATCGGAGCCGGGATCGCGGGCATGACCGCTGCGCTCGATCTGGCGGATAGCGGCATGAAGGTGCACCTGATCGAGAGGGAGCCGACTATAGGAGGTCGTGCGGCCCTGTACGGGAGTCTCTTCCCGACAAACGACTGCGCGATCTGCATCATCGCTCCCAGGATGACCGATGTCCTGAATCATCAGAATATCGATCTCTACACCTACGCGGAGATTACAGGGGTGGGGGGAAGTGTTGGCAATTTCAGGGTGCGCGGCATCAAGAAACCGCGATTCGTCAAAGAAGATATCTGCAAGGGCTGCATCGACGACTGTGCGCACGTGTGCCCGATCACCGTTCCGAACCAGTTCGATTACGACATCGGGGTCAGGAAGGCGATCTACGTTCCGATGCCTCAATCGGTGCCCATGATTGCATGCATCGATGAGCACTGCGTCGGCTGCGGATTATGCGAAGAGGCATGTCCACTGGACGCGATCGATTATTTCCAGAAGGAAGAGGAGTTCGAGTTCGATGCGGGTGCAATCATCGTTGCAACCGGCTGGAAGCCGTTTGATGCGGCACGCAAGGAGGAGTACGGCTACGGACGGCACAGGGACGTGATCACGTCGCTGCAACTCGAACGGATGCTGAATGCGAGCGGACCCACGTACGGACGCGCAATCCGGCCATCGACAGGAGAGCTTGCACAGAGAATCGCATTCATCCAGTGTGTCGGGTCAAGAGATGCGACCGTTGGCAATAACTACTGTTCTGTCGTCTGCTGCATGGCTGCAATCAAGAGTGCGCAGGCGATAAAGAAAAAAAACCCTGATACGGATATCTCGATTCATTATATCGACATACGGGCGTGTGGCAGTGGTTATGAGGAATATTACCAGCGCACACAGGAACTCGGGGTCGATTTCATACGCGGAAGAGTCGCAGAGGTGATGACGCACGGGGAAAGCGCTGTTATCAGGTACGAGGATACGCTGGCAGACGACGGGATCAATGAGGCGGAGTGCGACCTTGTCGTCCTCTCGGTCGGGCTTGAGGCTGAGCGCGAGATCGGCATCGATATGCAGACCGGAGCGGACGGGTTTATGCAGGTGGCGCATCCGAAACTAAGGCCGGTGGAAGCGCATACCGACGGCGTCTTTATAGCAGGGTGCGCATCAGGACCAAAGGATATACAGACCTCGATTGCGCAAAGCTCGGCTGCTGCTTCCAGGGTAAAGACCCTGCTAACAGAGGACCATCTGGAGATCGACCCGATGAGCGCGCATGTGGACGCTGACAAGTGCATCGGATGTGCGATCTGCATGGGTGTCTGCAAATTCGGAAGCATCAGGATGGTGCATGGCAAGGCAGTGGTCGATGAACTTGCCTGCAAGGGCTGCGGTTCGTGCAGTGCTGCGTGTCCAAAAGGCGCGATCGAGCCGTACATGCACACCGACGCCCAGATCCGCTCGCAGATCCACGCGCTAACAAAGAACGAGTGCCCGCTGATCGTCGCGTTTCTCTGCAACTGGTGCGCTTATGCATGTGCAGACTTAACAGGCGTGCTGCACATCTCGTACCCGACCAACGTCAGGGTGATCCGGGTGATGTGTGCCGGACGCGTCAATCCGGGTTTCGTGCTCGAGGCATTTGGGTGCGGCGCTGATGGTGTGCTCGTTGCCGGGTGCAAGATCGGTGAGTGCCATTACATGCACGGGAACGAGAATGCGGAACACAGGATGGCTGCGCTTTCCGGTCTGCTGGCAGGGGTCGGGATTGATGCGGCGAGGTTGCGCGTTGAATGGATCGATGCATCCGAAAGCAAGCGGTTCGTGGAGATCGTATCCGATTTCGTGGATGAACTGAAAGGCATCGGTCCGATCGGGTCGGAACTTTCTACATGACATCGAGCCGTGCATCGACTACGGATTTCCGGACGCGTAAACTTATATCATCCACGCCAGCCTCGCCGACCAGCAGGAATTTGACAGACGTCCCGCTCACATCCACCGCGTACTCACTGCTATTGAGTCCGGCACCACCCGCAGTCGTGTTGAAGTACCGTGCCCACGCATCCGGATATTCTGTGAATACCGTGATCTCGACATACGAGAAGGGTTGATCGCCTGAAAATAGCAATGCCCGGCTGTCTGAGGTTAGACGGACTTCTTCTACCGCATTGCTGCTTATTGATCTCTTATCTCCGGTGATCTCTATCGCGCTCACATCCACACTGATGCCTGTCCCGCCAAGTTGCTGAAGCGTTATCGCAGGCGCCAGTTTCATGAGCGACCGATCCTCCTGCACAAGGATCAAAGCCCCGTTCTCGTACTCAAAGATCTGGTTTAAGTAGTAATTGTTGCAGGAGCGGTAACTGATCGAGCCGAGACCTGCCAGGTTTACGTCACTGGTATAGGGCAACATGCCTGACGCGTTGTTTGCATCTATCCACATACCGCAGCCGTTATCATTTACCGAGAGCGTGCCGCTTGATCTGCCCGGACTGATGATGGGGATGTCCCCGCCGCCCATCTTGACAGGTGCGCTGACCGATACCTGAGACCCGGGGTTCGCGGCAAGTATCGCGGACAGTACATCTATCTGCGATTTGAGATCTGCCATGTCCTCGTATACGTCTGCCAGATGCGAGCATTCGGCATCGCTCTTCCATGCAGGGACGTACCTGACCTGATACATGGTGGTAGCCGTCACAATAAGTCCCAGTATCAGGACCGCTGATAGGACCGCCGAGATTGCGGAATCGGATCGATAGAGCGTGCCGATATCTGATCTCGATGGTTTGGGTTTCATTCTTTTCATCCCTTGGATTTGTATCACACTAACCCACATCCACAACCACGTAATCGATGTATGCTTCTTTGCTATCCTGATTTGCATACGATTCATATCGCACCACGAGATTGTTTATGTCATTCACCGAATCTATGTACGTGGATGCGTTTACCGCCTCCTGGAGCCACGTATCTGTCTTTGTCTTTGTCAGCGCCTCGTCGTGCCATGTTGACGTATCCTCTTCCCATACTCTGATCTTAACGTCTTTAACCTCCTTACCCGTATGGTTAATCCTTAAGATCACCTGTAGAGGCGCGTCAGCAAGCCCTGTGGTGAAATTGAATTGCTGGTATATCGAATCATCAAAACCGGATTTCGGCATAGTGTATGTCGTGTACAGACCATCCCCGCTCACATTCACCTGTGCAACGGTTGCATCGCCTCCGGATGTGTCAACCACCGATGTCGGAGTGAATATTCGGGCAGCTTCCGCTGTTGTAAAGTTGTATATCGATGAATTACTATAGTAACTCGGGTCTGTGCCATTGTATGCATATACGCTGTAATAATAAGTTCTGTTTTCTACCAAACCCGATATCGTGACGTTGTGTACCGGCGTTGCATTGCCCCATACAGACCAGTTTCCAGGAGATGGATCAGTCCCATAAGCAACTCTGGTTCCGGCATCGCCCTGGTTTACCGCGTAGTTCACCACGACGCTTGTGGTATTGGGTGCATCATTATAAACACTGGTTATCTCCGGCGCAGATGGCAGTGGTGTCGGCGGTGGTGTTGGTGTTGCCGTAGCCGTCGCTGTTGCAGTAGGCACCACCTCTTCTCCGAGAAGCGTACCGGTTTGAATCACAACACCGGCTCCGGTATGGACGATGGTCGCGCCAACGTAATCATCTTCACCAATGGTGATGCCCCACTCACCAAGCGTATCGATCTCAATTGTATCCCCAAGTCCCCATTCGGGTTTTCCATAGATTAAAGCGAGATCGGCAGGCGAGAGTTCCACACTGGTTCCGTTCAGATTCAGGATTATCCTGAGATCTTCGACATCGATGAGCTCGCCGCCGCCGTGCCTGAAGTAGACTGTGTTCGTACCGACATTCACCCAGCCGTCGATGTCTGCCTGCGGGCTGTCAGCAGGTCCATTATATGAGAACACGGTTGCCACCAACAATCCAAAAACGACGACGGCAATCGTTATCATCATCAGTTCCCCGATTATCTCAGAGATCGCATCGCAGTCTTTTGTGAATGTTTCGGTACGTTTTTTCAATCGAGATAACCCCCTAAATTAGTATCGTAAACACCCCGTAAGAGACAAGCATCAGGATAGCTGAATGCTTAAGCCCGGCTGCGATATGCCCACCACCCATCTTTCCGGCAACAAGTCCCGAACAGAACCCCTGGACGAGTGCCGCATGAAAGAAGAGCATGGTATACTCCGCCAGATCAAATCCGCTTGCAAGAGGCAGACATTCTACGGCTTCGTCCGTCGATTGCGGCATCGCGCCAAGGAAATAGACGACAAGAATGTACACGGTGAAGAGGAAGACGAAGAACGATATGTAGATGATGAAGACGTATACGAACATCTCAGCAGAGCGTTCCTGCTTCATCTGCTTCTGGACGTCCGCATCAGTAGCTGCTATGTTGAGCACGCTTCTGACATCGCTTGTGGACTCGCCCGCCTTCACGATGAGCGTGATCACGCGGCTTGTCATGCTGGTCCGGATGCGGTACTCGAATTTCGTAAGCGCAACCACCAGATTGGTGCCCCATGAGATATCTTCCACCATCCGCTTCACATCAGTGTGGAGTATTCCGATCTTTGACCTGGCAACCATAGCAATGGCATCCACGAGCAAGATTCCCGCCTCGTTGATGCTTGCAAGCCTCTTTAAAAACTCGGGAATCTGGTCTTCGATCTTCCGTATCCGGATGCTCCGGAGTTCATAGAATATGATGAAGGGGATTAGTATCAACAGGACCGCGAATAATATGCAATCATCAATCGCAGTCGCAATCTCTATATTATCAGCCCTCATCGGTCCGATTGACGTTCCGATATTGAGCTGACCCAGTTCGTGGGTACGTGTTGAAAGATATGCAATGGCAAGCGGGATGCTTCCCAAAAACGCGTACGCGGGCTTGTAGCGCATCAGCCGAAACGGGTGGGTGAGCACATCTAATAATCCGGATAGTTTCTTGTAGAGCCTGGCCCGCTTTATCAGTTTGGCGCACTCCTCGGATGGTGGTTTTACGCGAACATCATAGAAGACGTTTAACTCCTTTTCAGCTATGTATGTCCTTGGCTGTGCCTTGCTCTCGCCTGAGATCATGTCGAGGAGAAGAAGGAAAAATACGGTGCCAAATGGGATTATCGCATACACCAGCGCATAGAGGATGATCGTTGTGCCCGAAGACACCAGTCCGAGCACGGCAAGAATTGTCATCATAAAGAGAGGTCCCACCACGAAGACAGAGATGTAGACCTCTGCAAGGATCCCAAGCGTATCAAGAAAATTGTGCTGCTCTCTGGTTGCGGCGGAACGATACTGGTCTGCCTTGCTCTTGAGATATGCAGTGACGTCGCCGCCGCTTGAGACGATGGATAGCAAGCCATCGATGAAGTCCTTGAACTGTACGGACGCGGTCCGCTCACTTGCGGTCCGGAGTGCGGTGATCAGGTCGTGACCAAAGTACTCCATGTCCTTCACGATGTACCCAAACTCTTCCGCGGAAGCGCCATAGACGTGCGCATAGCCGCTTAAGGATTTGAAGATCTCGAAGAGGTTCATGCCGCCTCCGCGGCTCAGTGCATAGAGATAAGCGGTTGCGTGTGAGAGCGACTGGTCAATAAACGATTTGCGGACGTTCGCTTTCGTTGCCGGGATCGCTGTGAATACAAAGTAAGTGATGTAGAAGACAAGCGTAAATAGCAGCAGTCCTGCCGCGGATGATAAGAGTTCGGTAAAGTGTGCTTCCACAAAAGGGGGTGCAGTGATATCGGAAGGGATAATGACATCATCAAATATATTAAGTCCCGCATAGATTCCCACGATCGCAGCAGCAAGCCCCGCGGTAAGCGAATAGAGATACGCTGATGAGAGGTATTGGTCGATGGGTACAGGGATGTGTGCCTTACGCATCTTTGTCCGGAGTTTGCGATGTTTTTCGGATCTTTCGCGAACTCCCCTGCCAAAGATCCGGTATGCTGTGCTGGCTACGACGTTCATATATCCCCCCTCACAGATGCTGCGAGATCATCTCCTGCAAGGTGTCGTTCCTGACCGCCTCAAGAACCAGTTCCGGATTTACCGAGTAAGCCTGCACGACAAGCGATAGGCTGATGTAATCACGCATCCCTTTCCCGCGCATGTATTCAAGGATCTTCCCGCGATTTTCGATTTCGCTAACCAGCTTATCCTGCTTCCATCCTCTCGACTGCATGATGCTGTTTAACACGTAGGATTCGCCAGCCTGTTTGAACGTGTCTGCCGCCGGATCCCAGCGATAGATCTCGTTTATGCGGATATTCCCGGTCCTTGTGTCAAGTCCGGTCACCTCTACAATGGAATTGCTCCGCCTGACCCTTACTTCGTTGACATAAGTCTGCACCTGGATGCAGACGATATCGAGCGACTGTAGCATCGCGTGCGGGACGTTGATGGGCTCGCTCTCGAGCCGGTTTACGACGGTCTGCACATCGCCTGCATGCATGGTCGAGTATGTGGTATGTCCTGTTGACATCGCCTGAAAGAGTGTCAGCGCCTCCTCGCCGCGCACCTCGCCTACAAGGATGTACTCAGGGCGCTGCCTGAGAGCGGATTTCAGGAGGTCGTACATCGAGATCTCTCCTGCCCCACCTGTGAAGGACTTTCTGGTGACGCCCGCGATCCAGTTCTCGTGGTGCAGCGTCAGTTCACGCGTATCCTCAATCGAGATCACCTTCGCAAGAGAGGGTATGAAGAGGGAGATTGCATTTAAGATCGAGGTCTTACCTGACGCTGTGCCGCCGGCAAAGATGATGCTCTTGCTGTTCTCTATCGCCAGCCAGAAGTACGCCAGTATATCGATGCTGCACGTCCCGAAACCGATCAGGTCGATCGGCGTGATCGGATCCCCTTTGAACTTGCGGATGGTGAACGAACTGCCGCGGGTCGTCACCTCCCTACCAAGCGTCGCCTGCAACCGCGAACCGTCAGACAGTGTTGCGTCCACCATCGGTTCGCCGATCGATATCTGCTTGCCGCTCTTCTGGCACATCTTGATCACGAACGAGTTCAATTCCAGCTCCTCAAAGACGATGTTTGTCATGATGTTCCGGTACTTCGTATGGTAGAGGAAGACCGGAACACCGACACCGTCGCAGGAGATGTCCTCTATTTGCGAGTCTGATAGCAGGGGATTAATCTTCTCATAACCGCGAAAGTTCCGGTGCAGGTAATATATGACCCTGTGCATCGATGCGACATCGAGTGATGCATGGTAGCGCTCGAATAGTGAGAGCGTCTTGTCTATCAGAACCGCGTTCTTGTCCGCCTTTGAAGTGTCCTTGAGTGTCAAGACATCCTGCAGGTCCTCGTATACCCGCTCGAGTATCTCCTTCTCATACGTGGTGAGCGATGGCTCGACCACCTGATAGTGCAGCATCCTTGTGTCATCGAGGATGCTTACGAAGGCATATGGCTCATTCACCCAGTAGCGTTCAACCTCGGTGTGACCATCAGGCACCTCGAACTCTGTGAGGGGTTCGTGAATATTCGGATCGTACGGGGGAAGGGTCCTTAGCTCCTTACGCCAGATGCGCTGCAATCTCTCCTTGATGGTGTCCGTCGGTCTCTTCGGCTCAGTGGATCCCACCCCTACAGCCGCTCCGACTTCGGCTCTAACTTCCTCTTCGGTTACATCGTCAGTGATTGCCCCCGCCTCCCCGTATTTATCATATATCTAATATATATCTAATCTACCTGATCTCAAATATACACGCCTCGTCCCCGTTTCCGATCGTGGTCTGCACCTCCACCCCCCGGTCATCAGGTGCTCTTGCAGCGATCCTTGCGAATATACCTCTCGTAAGATTACAAAGAATCGGATTCCTGCGGGCTTCCCCGGCCCCCCATGGACATACAGTTCCCTTGATTGTGCAGACGTCCGCGTTCCCGGTCTCCTCGACGGCAAAGCTCCCGCCGAGCTGGTTCATCACGCTTGCGCAGATTTCCCCGATGCTTGTGCGGTTAAGTTCCTCCGCATCGAATGGATAGATATCAACGATGATCTTCTCGACCATATCAGTCATCTGGTGGATCAGGACCTTCTTCTGCTCCGGAGGAAGCGGCTGGAGCAGCGCAGGGATCATCGTGGTCAGGATGCTCCTGATGCGGTTCTGCATGTCGAGCATGTCGCGTTCGGTCAGGAGATCGTCGTGCAGACTCTTGGTACGGAGGAGTGCCTTCACCCTCGACATCAGTTCGCCCTTGTTAACAGGCTTTGTGAGAAACTCATCCGATCCTGCATCGCTCCCCTTTATCCGGTCGCTAACCTCAGAGAGCGCGGTCACAAGGATGATCGGTATGAAATGGGTGTCAGGATCGCTCTTCAGCCGCTTGCTGACCTCGTATCCGTCCATTCCCGGCATCATGATGTCGAGGAGGATGATGTCGGGTTTCTCTGCCTTTACCTTCTCGATAGCTTCCTCGCCGCTCGATGCAGTGACGACATCGTAGTCCATGCATAGATGCGCTTCCAGCAGATCCACATTCAGCGGCTCATCATCAACGACCAGAATTTTCGGTCTTGTCTTCTCAGTCATGTAACACCCCTCCCTGTTACTTATGCGGTCGCTATCCAATTCACTCATTTTATGTACTGTGCAACCTCCGACTTGAACTGGTGGACATCGATCGGTTTGGATATGTACCCCGCACATCCTGCTTCCATAAACCGCGCCGCATCCCCGCTCATGGCGTGTGCGGTAAGCGCAACCACCGGCACCGCGCTGGTTGCAGGATCGGCTTTCAGTTTCTCAAGCACCTCGGGACCGTCCATTCCGGGAAGTTGCATATCAAGCAGTATCAGGTCAAATTTTGTACCTTTGACGCGTTCAAGTGCTTTGAACCCATCTTCTGCAGGAGTTATCTCGTATCCGTACGTTTCCAGTAGATCCACCGCAAGCTCCATATTCATCGGATTATCTTCAACCACTAATATCTGTGTCATCTTCTTCTACCGCCTCACAAGTTTTGCAACTTTCTTGATCTCGTTTATCAGTTCTTCCCTGGCAAACTCTCCTTTGCACATTACCGAGATTACATCACCCCTCAGCCGTATTATATCTTCTGATGTGGGATCCCGTGATGTGCAGATGATTATCGGAATATTGCTCGTTTCAGGATCCGACTTCAGCCTCGATACCACATCGAACCCGCTCACATCAGGCATCATCAGATCGAGTATCAGCACATCAGGATGTTCACTGAAGCTCTTGTTTATCCCTTCCTCTCCGCCATAAGCGCGCATGACCTCAAACCCTACTGGCGCGATCATCGATGCTACCAGTTCAACAGAATCCGGATCATCATCCACGACGAGCACCTTTGGCATATCGATCCCGAGCGATTCCTTAAGAGTGTTCAATGCAGCGATGAGAGTTCTCTTTTCAACCGGTTTTACGAAGTAATCTACCACCCCAAGCGAAAATCCAACCTCCGCCTCATCCAGCATCGATACCACGATCACAGGTATGATGCTCGTTTCGGAATCGTACTTCAGGTACTTGAGCACATCCCACCCATCCATGCCTGGCAGCATGATATCCAGTGTAATTGCGAATGGTTTGAGCCTCTTCGCGACTGCCAGCGCGTCCTTGCCATTGTAGGCAGGTATAACCCTGTATCCTGCACCGGTAAGCGTCACTGTCAGGAGTTCGCTTGAGTTTTCATCATCCTCCACGACAAGGATGAGCGGTTCATTTCCGCTTGCACCCTCTGGCTCGATGATCGCTGGCAGCTCGATAGCGGCGAGCTCTTCTGCGGTCACGGCCTCTACCACCGCCGGCACTTCATACATCTTTTCAGGCATTTCCGCCTCAGCCGTGACCTCGACCTCTGGCACGACCCTTTCTCCCGGCATATCCGCGTCCGGCGCTTCCGCTTCCGTTTCAGCTTCCGCCCTGCACGCTATCGGAATCGTGAACGTGAACGCGCTCCCCTTCCCTATTTCGCTCTCGACCCATGCCGTGCCGCCGTGCAGTTCTGAAAACTTCTTGACAAGCGAAAGCCCGAGTCCGGTTCCGCCGTACTCCCTGGATGTGGTTGCGTCCGCCTGCATAAATGGCTGGAAGAGCTTCTTCTGGTCTGCTTCAGAGATTCCAATCCCGGTGTCTGTGACCGAGATCTCTGCCATATCCCCACTCTGCCGTGCGCCCACCGTAACCGAACCGTTTTCAGGCGTGAACTTGATTGCGTTACTCAGGAGGTTATAGAGTATCTGCTTGAACTTGCCCTCGTCCGCATGGATCATGGTGAGACCTTCATCGACTGAAAGATCCACAACGATGCTCTTCTTTGCCGCGATCGATGCGGTCAGGGTCCTCACCTCGTTGATCGCGTCAGAGACCGAGAAATCCTCGTAGACCAGTTCTATCTTTCCAGCTTCGACCTTTGAGAGGTCGAGTATGTCGTTTATCAGTTGCAAAAGATGTTTGCCGCTTACAAGGACGTTATTTACGTACTTCGCCTGCTTCTCATTTACATGACCGAATACGCCATCGTGGAGGATCTCAGAAAATCCTATGATCGAGTTTAACGGAGTTCTCAGTTCGTGGCTCATGTTTGCGAGGAACTCGGACTTTGTCCGGCTTGCTGCTGCAAGTTCCCGCGATGCCATCTCGAGTTTGTCACGCTCACTCTTTAGCTCGGCAGCCATCTCCTGTATCTCCGCGTAGGCGTTCGCGTTGTTGATAGCCACTGCGATCTGGTCTGTGACGCGCTTTATAAAGCCCACCAGTTCCGGCGTGGCTCCCTTGGTGTAGCATGTAAGGACGATACCGAGCAGTACATCCTTAAAGATTATAGGCGTGCTGATGATGGTATCCGGAGGAACTGCGCCATCTCCGGACGGTATTTTGTATATGGTATCTGTAAGATCGGTTGCCACAACCATCTCCCCCTTTGCCGCGGTCTCGCCAGGGATCCCCTCGCCATACAAGAATGCCTGTTCTGCGACCGCGTCTTCCGCACCCCTTGCCACTACCGGCAGAAGCGTCTTATGATCACGGTCGCAGAGGTAGACGACGCCCAGAGGCGAATCCGTATACTTCATCAGGTTGGAGAGACCCTCGGTCACGATTGTGTTTAGGTCGATGGTCCTGCTCGTAACCGTCAGGATATCGGTGTACGCCTCCTCCGCACTCTGCTTCTTCTTAAGGTTCTCAGCAATCCTCTTACGCTTTGCAACCTCTGACTCCAGGTTTTTATTCGTCTCTTCGATGTCCACCGCAATATTCATTATCGCAAGTCTCTGCTGCTCACTTTCGGCAACCTTCCGGTCCAGTTCCACAGTTCGCCCGTCCACCACACCCTCAAGACCCCTGTTGTACTCTTCCAGTTCCGCTCTCGATTCGTTGAGATTAGCGGTCATGTCATCGAAAGCCCTTGAGAGTTGTCCGATCTCATCGTCTTTGCTGGTACCGACCCTGTAATCCAGATTCCCACTGATTAGCTCTTCCGTACCCTTGTGCAATCTCTCAATCGGTCCTGTTATCGTTCCGGATAGTGTGATTGCGAGTGTTGTACCCAGAAACAAAAGACCGACGAGAATGAGTAGCATTATGTCACTTATCCTGGAAACAGGAGCGAACGCTTCTTCTGTGCTCATCTCCGCAATCAGTGTCCCGCCCATCCCGGGCATGTGCGTTTGAACCCTGAGAACCTCCGCACCCCTGTAACTCTTGCATAGAATCACCTCATGTTCGTGTCCAGCCACATATCTGACATCTTCAGGTTCACTTCCCGGATGGAACGTCTCAACCTTCTGCTTCAAAAACGTATTATTCAGAAACCTCGAGGGTGTTATCATATAGCCGTCCTCGTTCACGAGGAAGATCTCACCAGTCTCCCCAAAACCGGTTCGGTCCGTTGTTATCTCATTCAGTTCTTCTATCGAAACCCTCATGACGACGACACCTAAAAAAACAGCACCTTCTTCATCGAACACCGGTGCAGAGAAAGCGATTGAGTCTATTTTTCTATTTCGGGATGTATAAGCATCCTTGATAAAGACGCCTTCCTTCCCGCCAATGAAATAGGGATCATTGCTCTTGTGTTTCCCGATATCGATCTCTTCGCTTGAGGCAATGATCGTTCCATTCTTGTCAAGCACAAAGACACCATAAATATGCTCCTTTACCGCTGCTGTGTGCTTCAGTCTCCGTATAACATCATCATACTTCCCGCTATAATCCGGGTCATCTTTGCCTGTCAGTAACAATCGTTCTATAACGATACTCTCTGATAATTGCTTGATTGCTTCTTTTCCACCGTTCAGAAAAGTCTCGATGTGATTTGCTCTTGATCCTGCAGCAGCGCTCAGATGCTCGTAAACGCTATCTTCGGCCATGTTTTTTGTAGCGATATGGTTGACCACTATGATAGCCGTGCCCACGACCATGACTAACAGCAACGTGGTGAGAAGAATTTTTGTCCGGATTTTCATCTTCTTAAAACACCTCCCCTTGCGGTTCCCCCACGATCTTGTATCCGGGCTCCTTAGCTGACGCCCCGAGAAGCGCGTTAATCTCCTTCTTGAGTTCTATCATCTTAAGCTCCCTGCCCACGGCCAGTTTGTTGAATTTCTCAAGTTCACCAGCCCTCTTCTTAAGCTCCTCTTCAGCAGCTTTCCGCTCTGTGGTGTCCCTTATCAACCCTATCGCATTCCATCTGCCTCTCAGTTTCACCGCAGAGAGAGAAAGTTCGACCGGGAATTCCTTACCGTCCTTTCCAAAAGCAGCCAGTTCAACTGTTTTTTTAATAGCATGCCCCTGCCCGGTCTCCTTAAAT
>QBUV01000126.1 GCA_013572355.1 Candidatus Methanogaster sp. | reverse complement strand
TGTTTGTCATCCTTTTTATGGCGCTTATAGATTATTTCTTACATCCGAAAACTGTAGCAAAGTACGTTGGAAAGGGATCTGGAATAAAAGGATGGTTCTTAGCTATATCCGCAGGGATAATCAGCCATGGACCTATTTATATCTGGTATCCTTTATTGAAAGATCTTCGAGACCAGGGTATGAGAAGCGGTTTGATTGCTGCTTTTCTGTATAGCAGGGCTATAAAAATACCACTATTGCCCTTGATGGTCTATTACTTTGGATTGTTATTTATGGTCGTGCTGCTGCCCTATCTGGTTATTGCTTCTCTCATAGAGGGGAAAATTATTGAACTAATAGAAGATCGGAAAGATAAGATACAGTAAAGATTGGGTATTATAGGTGCCCGAACTGCGGAAGCGTGAACATGCACAGGGCAGAGGACGATCGCGGCTATTCCAGAGCCGGAAGTGGCAGACAGGGTATACAGTAAGATGGTGAAATCATGAAAAAAACCGAAGAGAGGATGGCTCAGGAAAAACGATTAAAAGAGCGTATGGAAAGAGTAAAGCATAAAATGATGGTTATGAGTGGAAAGGGCGGCGTTGGAAAGACCACCGTAGCTGTCAACCTTGCACTCGCACTTGCTGCAAGGGGATATGAGGTCGGAATCATGGATGCCGACATTCATGGTCCGGATGTCCCAAAGATGCTTGGGATCGAGGATGCTCATCCGGAGGTATCAAAGGGGAGTATATCCCCGGTCTTCGTACCTCCGCGGGTGAAGGTCATGTCCCTTGCATTTCTGCTTGCAAGCAAGGATACTCCAGTGGCATGGCGTGGACCGCGCAAGATGGGTGCGATCAGACAGTTTCTTTCAGATGTCTTATGGGGTGATCTGGACTGCCTCATAATTGACCTCCCTCCTGGAACAGGTGATGAACCCCTCAGTGTTGCTCAGTTGATTCCGCACATTGACGGGGCAATCGTTGTCACCACACCACAGGACGTTGCCCTGCTGGATTCAAGAAAGGCTGTGACCTTCGCAAAGAAGCTTGGTATGCCTGTAATCGGGATCATAGAGAACATGAGCGGGTTCAAATGCCCGAAATGCGGTGAAGTGATCGATCTTTTCAAGATCGGCGGTGGCGAACGCGCTGCAACCGACATGGGTGTACCGTTCCTTGGCAGGATCCCAATCGAGGTTAATATCGTTCTATCTGGCGACAGCGGCATCCCATTCGTGCTTGCGCACGAGTCAGAAGCTGCCAGTGCCTTCGAGGCGATCGTTGACAGTATAGAACACATTGTAAAAGGAGAGTAATAAACATGAAGACCCACCGGATCGCGTCGGGGTGGCGGTATGGGGCGCGATAAAAAGAGATATGCGCGAGTATAAGGTGAAGAGTCTTCCGATTAAACACCCAGTCTACCCATCTCAATCTCCCTGATCGCATTCTGCGCCACCTTCGGTCCGACAATCTTCCCGATCCTCGCTTCACCAGCCGCAAGAAGCGATTCTGGCGTGGCGTAGCCAGCATCGTACAACCGTCTGGCACGCACCCTGCCAACGCCGCGTATCGCGACAAGCGAAAGGAGTTCCGGTTTCACCCCATACTTCAGGCACTCTGTAAGATTGCTTGCCCTCTTCGTGTGCGGCGTCCCGATGTGTCCTGAAAGCCGTGCGGTCGCGTACATGATCCACTGCGCAGTGTCAGCAATGCCGCGGATATCCCCGCCGCCGATCCCGAATTTTTCCTCGGTCGCCTTGTCCTGCACTTCAGATGTCCAGTCAAGAAGCATGGCTGCGGTCTTCACTTCGGAAAGGAACCACTCATACCCGGTATCAAACACATCCGGCGCGTATGTGAACTCTTCCTGCCTCCCAGATACAAGATTACGAATCCAGCCGTAATCGTTCTTGCGAAGATAGAGTTTACGGATATCAGGCGTCCTGCAGATCAGGTGGAGTAGCGTAAGATCGCTTGCATCATCACGCGATCTAAGCCCGTCGATGATGGTCGATGCCCCGAGCGGGTCGAGATAGAGTCTTGAGACGAGTCCTCCAAGCAGGGTAGGGTCAAGCGACTCCCCTGCTGCCGTTATCATCTCTTTTTCGGAGAGAAAGTCGAGAACGTTCTCGACGATATCATGGAGATACGAGGTCTCCCGCTGCGCTGCAAAGAATGTTAGCTCCAGAAAATCCATAAGCTCCTTGTGCGTCGTTGCAAACATTCCTGCGATGGCGGAGAGGATGTGGCTGCGGAGCGCGCTCTCTGTGCCGAGTTTCGAGTGGATCGGCTCCGGATCGGATTCGATATAATGGTCAAGTAGGTTCTCCATCTCCTGATATGATTTTGCGATCAGTACGCATTCGCCTGATGGGTCGAGGTGCGGGCGTCCTGCTCTTCCTGCCATCTGTTTGTACTCGAGGATCGGTATGGGCTGCATCCCGTAATTCGGGTCGTATCTGCGGTAACTCTTGATGATCACCCGCCTTGCCGGGAGATTCAGCCCGAATGCAAGCGTTGGCGTACATGCGATCACCTTGATCCGGTTGCTGCGAAATCCGTCCTCAACGATCTTCCTGTGCTCCGAAATGAGCCCCGCATGGTGAAACGCAACTCCATGTTCGATGCAGTCTGCAAGTTTCTGTGCGGCATCGGTCTCGCTCTCCCTGACCGTATCTGCGAGCTCGGTCAGATCAGTCGGATCGGTCGAATTGGATTCAACAGGACTGTTTCGCGACTTCAGTGCCCTGCTCACGCGCAGTGCCGTGCTCACAGCGTTTCTGCGGCTGTTGTCGAATATCAGGCACTGCCCGCCATCACAGAGAGTATCGTTGACGAGAGCGATCACCTGCCCTGCCTTGCCTACCTGGATGTCTGCATCCTTCCTCCCGAGAAAATGGATCGTCCCATCGAGGAGCACGCCCTCCCGCAGGTCGACAGGTCGCCACTCCGAGCGCACGCATCCGGCATCGAGCCAGTCAGCAATCTCGTTTGCGTTGCCGACCGTTGCCGAGAGCGCTATGATGTGCAGGTGCGGGATGATCCTGCGCAGTTTCGCAATCGTGACCTCGAGCGTCGGACCCCGATCCGGCGAATCGAGGAGATGGATCTCATCGATGACCAGCGTGGTCAGGTCATGGATCCAGTGCGTATCGTTTCTGAGGAGCGAGTCTGCCTTCTCTGACGTTGCAACGATGATGTCGTTATCTCCGAGGTACTCATCTCTCGAATCGAAGTCGCCTGAGGAGATACCGACCTTGACCCCGATCTCCCGAAACTTTGAGAACTGGTCGTACTTCTCAGATGCAAGCGCACGCAGCGGCACGATGTATAATGCCTTTCCGCCGGATCTGATCGCGGAGAGCATGGCAAGCTCGGAAAGCAAGGTCTTTCCTGACGCGGTCGGTATGGCTGCAAGGATGTTGTTGTCAAGCAGCCCCTTCTCGACCGCCTCTGCCTGCGGCGGGTACAGTTCGGTGATGCCTACCTCTGCTCTGGCGTAATACTCGATAATATCTGCCGGGAGCGGGAGGTCCGATATCTTCATATATGGGTCTGTTGGCGCAGGTGGGATATAGATATTGGCGGGATATCTTTCGTCACCCCCTGAATCGGTAGTGTCCTCGAATTTCCTGACCCGCCCTTAAACATCAAAAATTCCCCATACGTCGATGACTTGCGGCGAGTGGGATTGTCAACTTTCGCGTGAAATGCTTGACAACATCACATCAGCCGTCCTCATATTCATTGCAAGAGGGATATTCTTGAAGTTGCACACCCGCATCAATGCATAAGCATCCTGGCAATGCGGAAAATACCGTATGGGATTTAGCAAGAATATCGCAACGTCGATGTCGCCTTCCAATAACATATTTGCTATGATTATGTCCCCTCCCTCTTGCCCGGAATTGACTATCTTAGTTACTACAAGTTCAGTCTTTTCATGGAGATATTCAGCCGTTCCTTTCGTGGATACGATATAATTCTCCGAAAGAAACGCTTTATGATCGTTGACAAGTTTCTGGAGATTATCCTTCATCCCCTCCTGCACCACTAACGCGATGTGAATTTTCACAGCCAGCTCACCAATATATATTTTGTCGCATTTGATATTTAAATCTTGCCCATGAAACATCGGTTAAGCCCACCAATCACTCCTGAAACGGTATCGTCCAACACCCTGAAGGGATCGTCGGGGATCTGGCAATACTGTGAGGTATACTCCGGTGGCTAACATACCCCTGCCAGAAGTTCATATCACCGATTAACTTCCAAGCACGGTGCAAAAATCCAGGATCTCCATCGATTCCGGGATCTGTGATATGCCCCAATCAGGCATCCTCGAACCACGCGATCATCGTCCTGACACCTTCCTCAAACCCGACCTTTGGCTCAAAGCCCAGGTCCTTGATCCGCGTGATATCCGCGTACAGCGTATTCACATCACCAGCCCACGTCTTGCCGCCGTACTGTATCTCGGCTTCCGGCGAGATGATCGAGACCATCAACTCGGCGAGATGCTTGATCGATGTCGGGCTTCCGCCGGCGGCATTGTACACACCCTCGCCGCGCTCCGCAACCAGCATAAAGGCATCTGCCATGTCAGAGACGTAGCAGTAATCCCTGATCTGCTCGCCTGTGCCGAGAACCTCGAGCAGTTTCGGATTTGCTCGCAGCTTCTGTATGAAATCGTACATCACATATCTTGGCTGCCTCGTCCCGTAGGTGTTAAATATCCGTATCGCGGCAAACGTAAGTCCATAAGTCTCCTTAAACGCGAACCCGTACCGTTCGCCTGCAAGCTTCGATGCCCCGTAAGGCGATATCGGATGGAGCGGATGCCCCTCATCGATCGGGGTGTAGACCGGTTCGCCATAGACCGCGGCAGTGGATGCGTACACCACCTTTGCGACATCCGAATCCAGTGATGCGGTAAGGACGTTGAACGTGCCAAGCGCGTTCGCGTCAAAGTCGTATCTCGGCTTCTCCACGGAATTCGGCACAGATGCGTTCGCGCCGATGTGGAAGATCAGGTCGATCCCTGAATCGTCAATCGTCTTTTTGAGCAGATCAAAATCACCGAGATCGCCGTTTACGAACGTTGCATTCTCTGGCAGGTTCTTCTTCTTTCCTGTACTGAGATTGTCAAGTACGGTTACCGTGCATTCGCTTGCGAGCTTCTCTGCGAGATGGCTGCCGATGAAACCCGCGCCGCCGGTCACCAGAACGTTTCTCCCTTCGATCATAATCTGGCTTTGTCGTATCACTGTTTTAACTTTTCCTGACAGGGTGGGGGTGTCGATCTATCCGGTGCTCCGGTTCTGGCATGTATGTTTTCAGATATTCGAAACTTGGATGTCGTCCGAATAGTGTTTGACTGGTAATCCCCTAAAACTCAAGATATGGCGACTGCGAGAGCACAGAGATGCCACCATCTGATAGTTGCAGCACGCGCACCTGATTGATGGTGGCTGATCCGCGGTGTTTCACCACATGAACCGAGCGCTGGAGGTTGTTTCCGACACGCACCATACCAAGATTGGTGATCGAATCGGAACTGTACGCGATGATTTCATCCACACCATAGATGGTGCCGCTTGTGACGATGCATGTGGCAGGAGCCCTTCGCAGGACGCCGAAGACGTCATCAACCATACTCTTCAGCCTGTATCTCGATTCTATAGCCAGGAATATGGCTTCCAGCGAATCGATGAAGATCAAATCCGGATTTACATTCTTTATCTTGCTTTCAAGTAACTTCTTAAAACTCTTGATCAGTTCATCAGGCGAGATCTCCACGGTCTTCTGTAGCCGCAGACTCGGGTCCGCGATATCGACGAAGATGACCTTGCCCTCTTCCTCGAGTTTCCAGAAATCCCAGCCAAACGACGTGTACCATTCCCTCTTTATGTATTCAGCCTCCTCTGAGGTGAGGACGATCATCCCTGTCTCGCCGTCCTTTACGCCGTTATATATGAACTCCCCTCCAAAAGCCGTCTTACCTGTTCCGGACCCGCCGATGACAGCGTTCACAGACCCCTTGAAAAAGCCGCCTCCGAGCAGTTCATCGTATCCAGGTATGCCGGTCTCCATCCGTTCCATCTTTCGCTCATCATCCATTACGATTCACCACATCTTGGTTTATGCTGCTTGTTGAAATATCTTTTCATGGACACCCCTTCAACCGGTAGATTCGAACCGATCCAATGTAGGCGCACTCGAAATAATCCTCGTTCCCGAACTTGTCCAGACCTCCGCTCTCGTCGTACCGGTCGCGTTCGGCAGCCCCGATGTAGATGTAACTGACATTATATCTATCCAGCAGATCGATCGCAAGAGGTATGTTATGGGTGCTATAGATCGTATCAGCGTCTTTTACTCTCAGTCCTATCTCATCCCAACCGCGCCCCCACATAACTTCATGCCATCTCCATCCGATGATGGTCGGCAAGCCGGTGAATGCAGATACCCTCGAACCGGTGGAGTAACTATCTCCCCCCGGCGCCTCCAGAATGACTGGCGTTCCTGCAATCTCCCTGCGGATCCACGAGATCGCCCGATACTCACCCATCTCAGACAGATTCAGATACTCGATCCCGTCAAGCGATGGCGGATTGTGGTCGAGCGATATCCTCTCGGCTGTGATGGTGAGTGAACATACACCACAGGAGGCGAAGAGTATGCAGAAGAAGACGATCCAGATAGTTTTATTCCTGCTGCTGGCATGTTTCAGCAATGATATGCTCCTGTACAGGCAGTATCCGGCTGCGATGCCCCATAGAATCCATATCTGTAGATATAACTTAAATACCGTGTTCATACGCTCGTTCGGGGCACCAAAATGATCATCGAGATAAAAGATCTCACAAAAGATTGCAAGCAGCGAGCCTGCCAGTACGAGAACCATGACGAAGCGATCGTTTTTTTCATCCTCGTGAACCTCGTGAACCTCGTGAAATAGGAGATATATGCAGAGCAGGGTAAGCGGGATGGTGACGATCAGTGTCTGGAAGAAGATCAGGGAGAGCGCGGCTATCGGGATCAGGGCAACCACATACCTCCTGTCGAGATCCGAATGCAAGAACAGGAATGAGAATATCAGAAATAGGAAGAGCGCGAATATCTCTATGAAATCGATCAGCAGTGTATGTTGATATGCAATCCCGATTCCGGCTCCGGATGCGCCTGCGCCCTGAAAATCCAGATAAAACGGCATGAAAAGGAGAACGCTCAGAATGGCGACGGTTACAATCGGAACTAGCGCATTCCCAAGGGACGCGGCGCGGTACTGCTGAACCAGGACGATTGATGCGAAGATGATCAGATATGTCGGATAGTCCCACGCATTCACCGGAAAGAGCACGCCGAGGGCAAGCGCTGACAGGATCGTTCCCGCGAGGATCTGGACTGCCCCCTTCCCATATATCCGCATCCCGGAGCCGCCGGATTTATGGATGTTTAACATCAGCACGAGCAGAAGCAACTGAAACGGAATCGAGACGACATGCGGGTGCAGATCGCCGAAAGTGAAACTGAAGTACGGAAACTCGTTGATCGTGTCCGGTATAATCCTCGTGGACGCCCAGAGCCCGAAGATGTGCTCGTGGCTGCCGGTCTGGAGGTTAAGGAGACGCGCCGCCATATCAAATATGATGTGTGCGTTTGCGATGAAGACCACAAAGATCATCGTCGATATGCCGTACCCGATCTTCTTTGTCAGGTCATATCCGATGCCAAAGGCGGCATTTGCCGCAAGCGCTGCGAACGTGACCAGTCCGAGATTGTACGTGACCGCGGTGGAGATTCCGGAGATCTTGCTCGGCACAGCCACGGTCAGGTATCCGAAATAGTAATAGAAATCCAGCAGCCCTCCCGCGAACCACGGATCATACGGCGGGAAGTGGCTGCTCCGCATGACCGCATTTAAGAATGCGAAGTCCATGAACTTCTCGCCAAAGTCCGTGATCTCAGGACCGTACACTCGTATCGCCAGAAAAACGATGAAAGCTGCGAAGAAGACGATTTCGCTCCGAATGATCACGTCTCTTCTGACGTGCAGGCAGCTTTTATCGTATGTGATGCAGAGCAGTGATAAGGCACAGAGGATCGCAAGAGCGAGCAGGACTGCGACTCTGTTGAAGGATAGCGGATATGAGAGGAGCCATGCGAGGTACGAGAGTATCAATATTCCCGCGATCTTTGATATGCAGTATCCGCGGTCAGAGATGTTTTTGCAGACCATCGAGACGATCGGGAATGCCGCCATGCCGATTGCGAGGATCAGCGCATACCAGACGATTATCTCGGTCAACATGTAGTCTTATATGGCATGGAGCTGAATATCAATACATGCATATCGTGGAGTCGAGCACTGAACTTGTGATACGTTTTGTGATTGAATTGTTCTGGATCTATGCGTGCATCTATGCGGTTCGATCGACAAAACTGATATACTGGAGGCAGGGCTGGTACGTCGTTCTGCTTGGCTGCCTGATACATGCCACATATATCCTGGTCGCGCTTGCCGAAATTCCGTATGCCGGAATGCTCCGGAATCTCGGGATGGGGATCGTTGCCGTCGGGATACTGATGCTTGCAAAGAGGATGAAGGAGATTATGGGATGCTAAAATGCCAACCAGAGCAGATATCCTGATCGAAGCGCTGCCGTACATCCAGGAGTTTGCAGACTCGATCATAGTGGTCAAGATCGGGGGCAATGCGATCGTTGAGCCGTCGATCCTCGATGACATCGTCCGTGACGTGATCCTTTTGCAGCACATCGGAATCCATCCGGTCATCGTGCACGGCGGCGGTCCTGAGATATCAGAGAAGATGGAGCGCCTCGGCAAGAAACCCGAATTCGCAGGCGGCTTGCGCATAACCGATGACGAGACTCTTGAAATCACGCGCATGGTACTTGTCGGGAACGTAAACACGAGAATCGTCTCGCTCATCGGCAGGTACGGGGGCAAAGGCATCGGGCTTTCAGGGAAGGACGGTAGACTGATCCTTGCCAGGAAGAAGGCGCCGGTGATCGTTGCTGGAACCAACGATGCGATCGATCTCGGCTGGGTCGGTGAGACAGAGATCATCAATCCTGAGATCCTGATGATCACATCAGGGCGCGGATACATCCCTGTGATCGCGCCGATTGCTGTAGATCTCGCGGGAAACAGCCTGAACCTGAATGCGGACACGGTATCAGGGGATATCGCTGCTGCCCTCTCTGCAAAGAAACTGATTCTGCTAACGGACGTGATAGGGGTGCTATCTGATCCGTCTGATGCGGATACGTGCATATCCCATATCTCCGCATCCGAGGTGGACGACCTGATCAGGAATGGCACGATTCAGGGTGGAATGATCCCGAAGATCCGTGGCGGCGTCTGCGCGATCCGTGGCGGCGTCTCGAAGGTGCACATCATCGATGGCAGCAAGCCGCATTCGCTCTTGCTTGAACTGCTCACCGACGAGGGGATCGGCACGATGATGGATTGAGGACGTCTCTTTTTACACCCCAAGTTCCCGTGCGAGTTCCTCAAAATCCATAATTTTGGCATTGCTCTTTTTACCTTTCTCAATCTGCTCCATGAGGTCCTTATCAGAGAGTACCTCCATCGTTCGCACCATTGACTCACATTCGTCCGTAGAAATGGTTATCTGCCCGATTTTATCTGTTCCATACATATCTTTTGCAGCACTGGATATCTCCACCAGATGGATTAATGTGCATTGGGATGTTAGATTAAACATCACCCGCACTATGGGCGTGTGGCCTAGCCAGGATAGGGCGGCAGTCTCCTAAGCTGCACATCAGGGGTTCGAATCCCCTCACGTCCGTTTTACACGAAGGATGGGAGTTTTTCATGACCGGAATCACAGTATACACAACCAGCGCATGTCCGAAATGCAAGAAACTGAAGAGCTATCTGAAATCAGCAGCGATCGAATACACAGAAGCAGATATGTCTACGCCAGCAGCGCTCACAGAACTGCGCGCAAACGGCGTGTTCACGATGATGGCGCCTGTTCTGCAGGCCGGGGATTCGTTTCTGACCCTTGAAGAGATGTTTGACGGGGATCGGATCAAAAAGGACGTGGTGGATGATCTGGCGGGGCGCGCACCATGAAACGCCAGTGTCATCCGCAGGAGACCGTGCAGCAGACGCTTGACTGGAAGAGCGTGCCGCAGATGCCCCGGGTTCGGACAACTGACGGGCATGTGATGGACTGGGACCGGCACGCAATCGTAGCCCAGCTCTTAAAGGAGACGCAGCTTTCCAAGCAATTTTACAGGATCGATCCGATAACCGAAGAGGAATCGGAAGAGATTGCGAAAGAGGTGGAGACGCGCATCAAAAAGATCGGTCTGAAACACCTGTCAGGTCCGCTCGTGCGCGAACTTGTCAACGTAGCCCTTCTTGAGCGCGGACATCCCGAATGGCGAAACATCTCAACAAGGGTGGGGACTCCGGTGTATGACGCGCACCAGATCGATGTGGGCTCAGGGTTCGAGGCGAACGAAAATGCAAATCTTCAGGATAACGCGGAGACGAGCCACAAGAAGAAGGCAGACAAGATCTCGAAAGAGCAGTATCTGCTATTGCTGCCGCCGAAACTCGCCGATTCGCATCTGAACGGGGATATCCACATCCATGATCTCGAGTATCTCGGAACGCGCAGTTTCTGCATGGACTGGGACCTCAGGTACTTCTTCTATTACGGGCTGATGCCGGATGGGAGCGGCACGAAGTCAAGTGTCGCAGGTCCTGCAAAGAAGGCAGAGGTTGCGATTCTCCACGCAGTAAAGGCTCTCGGGAGCGCACAGACGAACTTTGCAGGAGGGCAAGGGTTCTACAACTTCCTGACGTTTCTTGCGCCGTATCTCGAGGGAATGCCCTACGAGGAGATCGAGCAACTGATGCAGATGTTCGTCTACGAGATGACCCAGATGATGGTCGCACGCGGAGGACAGCTCGTATTTTCGTCGGTCCAGCTGGCTCCTGGCGTTCCAAAGCTCTGGAGGGACAAACCGATCGTATACCGTGGAAGAATCCATAACGGCGATCCGGATCAGGCGCCGCTTCGGACTTATGGCGAGTTTGAGCGCGAGGTGCGGATATCGTTTAAGGCGCTGATGAATGTCATGCTTGGGGGGGATTACTGGGGCAAGCCATTCAATTTCCCGAAGCCAGAGATCTCGATAGAACCCGATTTCATAGAGGAGGACGAGGAGTTCAATGCGAAACACCCCGATCTTCCGACTTATTCCGAACTGTACGACCTCACCTTCGAACTGGCAGCAAAGTTCGGCGCTCCTTACTTTGATAACCAGATACCGGAGTATCGTGGCGCTGGAGAGGGGATATCGTGCTACCAGTGTTGTGCTTACAATTTCTCATCAAACGCAGATACCGACGACGATTTCGATGATAAACTCATCTTTAAGGACGGGAAGCATTTCTCGATGGGGGCGTGGCAGGTTATCTCTGTAAACTGCCCGAGAGCCGCGTACCGGGCGAACCATGACGATGAGGCGCTGTTTAATGAGTTGAAGCGGCTGATGGACATAGCGGTACAGATCCACAAAATCAAGAGGGAATGGATGAACCAGATCGTGGATGCGCAGCGGATGCCGTTTGCCACACAGCGCCCGCTGGATCCGATTACCATGGAGAAAGGGTCACAGGCGGTTGATCTGGAAGGTCTCGTGTACGAGATCGGTGTCGTCGGCATCAACGAGATGGTAGAGCACCATACCGGGCACCAGTTGCACGAATCAAAGGATGCGTGGAAGCTTGCGATCCGGGCGATGACCGAGATGGAGTTCTATTCGAAGCAGTTGAGCGAAGAGCATGACATGACGATCGCGCTTGCAAGAACGCCTGCTGAGACGACTGCGGGACGGTTTGCCGTGGCTGACATACTCGATCCCAGATATTCGGAATGCGCAAAAGCGGTTGTCAAAGGCGACCTTACTCGGGCACTCGCAAGCATCCATAAGACACGAGACCTCCCGATATACTACACAAACGGCACGCATGTTCCGCCGGGCGCCGGCATCTCGCTTGCAGAGCGTATAGGGCTTGAACACGTCTTCTTCCCGATCGTGGACGGCGGCAACATCATGCACATATTCCTTGGCGAGAGTACGCCCGACCCGAAGGGGCTTCGCGACTTCGCGATGCGGATCGCAAAGAATACGCAGACCGGCTACTTCGCATTCACAAGGGACATGACTATATGCACGGACTGTTCCCATCTCGCGCCCGGGTTAAAGGACGAGTGCCCGAACTGCGGGTCAACGAACGTGGAGCAGTTGTCACGGGTTACAGGGTATCTTCAGGCGGTATCCGGATGGAATGCCGCAAAGAAGCAGGAACTCGAGGACCGGAAGCGGTACGGCGAAACGGATATGGTGTGAGCGATTTTTTCACAAAAAATCGAGTAAAAACTGCCCTTCGGGAGGGGTTTTGCTTATTCCTCCTCCCGAAGGTGCAGCTGAAAAGGTTACAGTTTTTGAATGCGGAGCATCGGCGGAGCCATCAAACTTTTGTGGAAAGTTTGCACAAAAACTTAATACCACAACACCGGAATCAGTATTTAAGAGGTGTGTACACAACATGGCAAAAATATTAGGAATCGATCTTGGAACCACAAACTCATGTATGGCGGCGATAGAAGCCGGCGAAGCGACCATCATACCGAATGCAGAGGGTGGCAGAACAACGCCATCTGTGGTCGGCTTCTCGAAGACCGGGGAACGTCTGGTAGGGCAGATCGCAAAGAGACAGGCAATTTTAAACCCGGAACGGACGATTTCCTCAATCAAACGGCATGTCGGTGAGAAGGGTTACACCGTAAACATCGACGGAAAGGATTACAAGCCCCAGGAGATCTCTGCAATGATCCTCCAGAAGATGAAGAGCGATGCAGAGGCATATCTCGGGGAGACGATTACAGAGGCTGTGATCACGGTGCCCGCGTACTTTGACGACTCCCAGCGGCAGGCGACAAAGGATGCCGGAGCGATAGCGGGATTCGACGTGAAAAGGATCATCAACGAGCCGACCGCGGCTGCGTTTGCTTATGGGATCGACAAGACTGAGGGCGAGCAGACCGTGATGGTGTACGATCTCGGGGGCGGCACATTCGATGTCTCGATTCTGGAACTGGACCCAAGCATCGGGACGTTCGAGGTTAAATCAACATCCGGGGACACGCATCTTGGTGGGGACGACTTCGATCAGGATATTGTGGACCATATCGTGGCTGAATTCAAAAAACAGGAAGGACTCGATCTCTCCAAGGATAAGTCAGTGATGCAGCGGCTCACCGATGCTGCCGAGAAGGCGAAGGTCGAACTATCCACGGTGGTAACAACCGACATCAACCTGCCGTTTATCACGGTCGGTCCGGACGGGCAGCCAAAGCATCTGGAGATGACACTCACACGTGCAAAGTTTGATGAACTGACCGCGGATCTCGTGAACCGGACGGTGGGGCCGATGGAGGACGCGATCAAGAGCGCGGGGCTCTCGAAAGAGAAGATCGACCGCGTGCTCCTCGTCGGAGGTGCAACCAGGACGCCAGCGGTAATTGCTGCGGTCGAGCGGGTCACAGGAAAGAAGCCGTACAAGAACATCAATCCCGATGAGGCGGTCGCAACGGGTGCTGCAATCCAGGGCGGGGTACTTTCGGGCGATGTGAAGAAGGATGTGCTGCTGCTGGACGTGACGCCGCTGACACTCGGCATCGAGACGCTTGGCGGGGTTGCAACACCACTTATCGAGCGGAACACAACGATACCGACGAAGAAGAGCCAGATATTCTCAACAGCGTCCAATAGCCAGCCATCAGTCGAGATCCATGTCCTGCAAGGGGAGCGCGGCATTGCATCGGCAAACGAGACGATGGGCAGGTTCATGCTCGATGGCATCCCTCCTGCGTCCAGGGGAATTCCGCAGATCGAGGTTACATTCGATATCGATGCAAACGGCATCTTAAACGTGACTGCGAAGGATCTTGGCACAGGAAAGGAGCAGTCGATCACGATCAAGAAGCCGGGCGGACTATCTGATGAAGAGATCAAGCAGATGGTCAGGGACGCAGAGGATCACGCGGAAGAGGACAAGAACGTGAAAGAGGCGGTCGAAGCGAAGAATACTGCTGAAGCTCTCGTAACCTCGGCAGAGAAGACCCTCGAAGAGGCAGGCGATCTTGTAACCGCGGAACAGCGAGAAACGGTCGAGAAGGGAATAGAGGAGCTTAAAACTGCGATAGAGGGCGCGGACACAGAAGAGATGAAGAAGAAGACCGAGGAACTGACCGAAGCGATCTACCCGGTCGCAGCTGCTATGTACCAGAAAGCTGCGGAGGCTGCACAGGCGGCTGAGGAAGGCGGAGCAGGAGCCGCAGAAGCAGGTGAGGAAGACGTGGTCGACGCAGATTACGAAGCAGTGGACGACGATAAATGAGACCCTCTCAAAACATCAGTTTCTCATCCATATTGGTCATCGAGGACCCGTTTAGCTGGGCTTGCGACCTCGAGGATATTGGCTTTGGCGGCTGGGAGGTTGTGTATGAGGGAACGCAGGCTCTCGATGGCCCTAACCTTGTACGGATGCGCGAGGTCTGCGAGACGACAGACCTTGCGATAACGATCCATCTGCCGTTTTCAGACCTGAATCTTGCCAGCCTGAACTATCCGATCTGGGACGAGGTACTTCGGCAGTTAACATCATGCATCCGGGTTGCGTCAGAGTTTTCAGACCTGATGGTCGTGCATCCGGGCTATCTCTCGCCGCTCGGGATGCAGATGTCGGATCTTGCATGGCAGCAGAACATCACAGGGTTGCAGCAACTCTGCGACTTTGCAGACGACCTCGATGTCAGACTTGCTGTCGAGAACATGCCGAGGATGGATTTGATCTTCGGAAAGGGGCCAGACGAGATGGCTGGCATGATCGAACTTGTGGACCGGGAGAATCTCGGTATGACGCTTGATGTCGGACATGCGCACACGAACGGTGTTTTGTCCGAGTTTCTTGGGATGAAAGAGATCGTGCACGTCCATATCCATGACAACGGGGGGAGAAGAGATGAGCATCTGCCGATCGGAGAGGGCACGATTGCGTGGGCTGACGTGATGGGCGAACTGTACAAACGGCATAGTGGGTGCAGGTTCGTTATCGAGGCGCGTAATCTCGAAGAGGGGAAGGCGAGTCTTGCATATCTGCGGGAGATTATGTGATGGTGCGTGAATACTGTCATGACTTGTTGATCGATCTTCCTGAACGTCCTGCCAGCGTCGATCCTGAAATGATAGAGGCGATACGCTTTGAGTGAACTCGAGGAAGAGCTGTTGATGGGGTGAAAGATCGTGAGACGACCGATGGAGGGAACGCATGGGATGTACTCAGCAAGTATGCTGGAACGGTTGAAGGACCAGAGGATTGGTCAGAAGAGCATGACCATTATCTGTACGGTGTTTCCAAGCGGGAGAAAGGAGACAAGTGATGCGAGAAGTTATCAGAAGTGGCTAATACAAATAAGGTGAAAAATGGCATCTGTTAGTTTACCGGATTTGCCGAAAGAAACGGAGTTTGAAGAATACGTCTCTGCTTTTTTCCAGTCAGGCAGAT
>QBUV01000125.1 GCA_013572355.1 Candidatus Methanogaster sp. | reverse complement strand
ACGCCGCGTGCGCTCCTGCCCATGCTGCGCACGTCAGGCGCATGGAACCGGATCGCTTTGGCGTGAGCGGTACCGATGAGGATGTCATCGGAATCGGCAACCATCCTGACAGATACCAGTTCGTCCCCCAGGTCCAGCTTAAGCGCGATGATCCCGCCTTTGCGTGGGCGTGCAAACTCTGAAAGCGCTGTTCTCTTGGCAACCCCGCGCTTTGTCGCCATGACCAGATAATGATCCGAATCAAACGCGCTGACCTTGACAAACGCGGTAACGCTCTCGTCGCCGGATAACTCCAGCAGATTCACGATCGCCTTTCCTTTCGACTGCCTGCTTGCCTCTGGAATCTTGTATACCTTTAGCCAGTGAACCTTGCCCTTGTCTGTGAAAAATAGGATGTAATCATGGGTGTTTGCGATGAAGATATCCTCGACAACGTCTTCTTCCTTCGTGCCCATGCCGATAACACCCCTGCCACCGCGCCCCTGACTCCTGTACGTATCGACCGGCACACGTTTGATGTAGCCGGTGTTCGAGATCGTGATGATCGCATCTTCTGACGGGATCAAGTCTTCGTCCTCGAACTCCTCGTGTGCCTCAAGTATCTCAGTCCTTCTCTGGTCTGCATACTTCTCTTTTATCGCGAGGAGTTCCTCTTTTATCAGGTCGAGGACTTTTTGCGGGTTTGCGAGCACTTCTCTTAGGAACGCGATCGTCTCTTCGAGCGATGCATACTCTTCCTCCAGTTTCTCGCGTTCAATGCCGGTGAGACGGCGGAGCTGCATCTCAAGGATCGCTTTCGCCTGCACATCAGATAGTCCGAAATTCGCAATCAAACCATCTCTTGCCGCCTCCGCCGTCTTTGATGACCGTATCAGCTTGATCACGGCATCGATGTTGTCGAGAGCGATCTTCAGCCCGTCAAGGATGTGCATCCGATCTTCTGCCTTTTTAAGATCGTATCTGCTTCTCCGGATGATTATCTCTTTTCTGTGGTCGATATAACACTGCATCAACCCCTTCAGTGGAAGAACCTTCGGCTCGCCGTTCACCAGCACGAGGTTGATGATCCCGAAAGTGGTCTTTAATTGCGTGTGTTTGTATAACTGGTTTAAGATGACCTGTGTGTTCGCGCCCTTCCGGGTCTCGATAACGACCCTGATCCCGTCCTTGTCTGATTCGTCCCTGAGATCACTGATGCCCTCGACCTGCTTCCCCTTCACGAGATCTGCGATGTTCTCAACGAGTTTCGCCTTGTTCACGCGGTACGGGAGTTCGGTGACGATGATCCGCTCCCTGTCCTTCGTAGTCTCGATCTCTGTTATGGCGATCATCTCGACGATGCCGCGCCCTGTCGTGTACGCAGCCAGAACCCCTCTAAGTCCGGTTATTGCAGCAGCTGTCGGGAAATCCGGCGCCTTTACATGCTCCATCAGTTCGTGAACGGTCGCATCAGGATTGTCGATCAGGTGGATGGTGCCGTCTACGACCTCGCCTAAGTTGTGCGGCGGCATATTCGTTGCCATCCCAACAGCGATCCCGGTCGAGCCGTTCACAAGCAGATTCGGAAGCAGCGCAGGGAGGACGGACGGTTCTTTTAAGGAATTGTCATAATTCGGAACGAAATCGACGGTATCTTTGTTTATATCTTCAAGAAGCTCCTTTGCGACCTTCGCCATCTTGACTTCGGTATATCTCATCGCCGCCGCTGAATCGCCGTCGATCGAGCCAAAATTTCCCTGCCCATTAATAAGCGGATACCGGAGCGAGAACGTCTGCACCATCCGCACAATCGTGTCGTAGATCGCGGCATCGCCATGCGGATGGTACCTGCCCATCACGTCACCAACGATGCGTGCCGATTTGCGGTGCGGCTTATCAGGTGTTGCGCCACTCTCAAGCATAGCATAAAGGATGCGGCGGTGCACAGGCTTCAACCCATCCCTGACATCAGGAAGCGCACGCCCGACGATCACGCTCATCGCATAATCGAGATATGATGATTTGAGTTCCTCTGTGATTGCGACCTGGCGTACCCTGTCAGTCTCCGGTTCTAACTGTGTTTGCGAGTCAGGGGGTGTGGTCATGTAGCCTCTGCAATATGTTGTCCTGCTGGAACTTAACACTTGAGAATGAAATTCCCTGCACGATCAGGGAGACTGTCTGCCAGACTCTCGGCAAGATCCTCCCGCACCTCGCCGCTGTAATAGTCGATCCGTGCAGCGATCGTCAGTTTTGATGCGAATCTCCGTGCAATCTTGCCGCGCAGGCGGCGTGGGGATGCATGGACGAGAGGATGCTGGAAGATCACGCCGTGCTTCGGAGGCGCTGCCCCGCGCAGATGCCGGAACATCGCCCTGTTCGCACCAAGAATCTGCAAGCGGCTTGCAGGCATCCTGGCAAGTTTCCCAAGCCCGCCTGCTATGCTGATCAACCGTGCAGCAAGCAGCCCGCCTGCAAGGTTCGTGAGGTTTGGCGCGATAAGGGCTGTCTCGTCCTGGATGTACTCGATGAGTATTCTGCGGCTCTCGTACAGATCGGTGAGATTCTGTGCAAGGGTGCGCATCGCAGGCGGGATCTCGCGCCTCTTTAGAATTTCCCTGACCGCATCCTCTGACGGCAGGACCTTCTCCTCGTACATGGAATACCACTCGAAGAGATGCTCTGAAAGCAGATTTACGGTGGGATTGAGGTCATCAAGCATCTTTATTGCATGGATGACCTCCTCGTCCCCGCGTGCAGACCGCAAGACCTCTTCTCTTGCGAGCCGGATCGTCACCTCATGGAGTAGTGCACGATACTCGTCTTCAGAATCGACGAACCCCTCCCCGAAGAAGAATGTGCGGATGTCTGTTAACGCCTCTGGCGTCGACGCCCGGGACGAAGAATTTTTCACGGGCGTTAACGGCTCTGCCGTCGATGCTTGCATCACTGGACTCGTGTCCCGGTCCAGTAACATAGAAACGATCGCATCAGGACTTGCCATTCAGTCCTTGATCGCGATCGGCTTCTTTGCCTCGCGTGTGAACATGATCGGCAGGACGTTTAGTACCCCCAAGAGGTCGCCTTCTTTGATCTCGCCGGTATCCTGCGCGAGAATGTATGCTGACTTGATGCATCGATCAACCTCGACAGGTGCAACCCCGTCTCCTGATCCGACACGCACCACCGATACAAGCGCATGTGGGGAAAATGCACACAGGAGCGCGAGCAGGTCATGCTGCAGTGTAATCTCCTTGATCCTGATCTTCTCAAACGCGCCTTTCGCTATCGTCATATCCTCGTCTGCGACGACAATCTCCCATTTGGCACGGGTTGCTATCGTAAACTCGTAAGGTGATACTTCGACCTTGCTCCGTTCCAACCCCTGTTCGGTCAGGGATACGATCTGTATGGTTTGAGATTCCATGGCTCCACATCAACTGATTATAATATATAGCTATCCCAGTTGCATCTGGATCGAGTCAGGCCGCAGGTCCATGAGCGACTGCAACCGGAGGTCGTCGCTTAACACATGATGTATGTTATCCTGGGGTGTGTCAAGCGTTATCTCCTTGGTCACGCCGTACCTTCCGCGGTTCACAACGATCGCATTCACGATCCCGAGCATGTCGAGTTCGCTGATCAGTTCGGTGATCCGCCGCTGTGTCAGCACATCGATGTCGATCATGCCGCACATGCGCTTGTAGATCTGGTAGACCTCGCCTGTAGACATGATCCGCCTGCCAGATCGCCGGATCAATTCGGGAGCTTTGTCAAGGACCATGATGCTGTAGAGAACCAGTTTCGACTGGGTCGGAAGCGTCTTTATGACCTCTGCGACACGATCGAACTCGATCTTGGACTGCGCTCTCCTGACATGTATCTCTCCCACCTCCTGCACCTTTTCACGCTCTGCGAGTTCAGCAGATATCCGGAGCAGGTCGAGGGCTCTGCGCGCGTCACCATTCTCCCTTGCCGCAAGGGCCGCGCAGAGCGAGATTGCGGTATCATCGACCACTCCGCTTCGAAATGCCATCTCGGAACGCTGATGCAGGACATCCGCGAGTTGATTCGCGTTGTACGGCGGGAATATGAGTTCCTCTTCCCCAAGAGAACTCCTGACTCTCGGATCGAGAAATTCCGTGAACTTCAGGTCATTTGAAATCCCTATAAGACTGACTTTGGCATTTTTAAGCACAGAATTGATTCTTGACAGGTTATACAGCACATCGTCGCCTTTTTTTATCAGTTTATCGACCTCGTCCAGAATGATGACCACAACCCGTTTCTTGGAATCGATCGCGCTCTTGAATTCTGCAAATACCTGATCGGTGGGCCAGCCAGTCATCGGGATTCTTTTTCCGAAATTCCGTGCAAGTTCGGCGAGCAGACGATACTGGGTATCGATAACACCACAATTGTTGTACAGAACCTCACAGGGGATTCCACGCTCCTCGCCTGCTTTCTCGATCTCTTTTCCGACATGCGTGGTAACCGCGGTCTTACCGGTCCCGGTCTTGCCGTAGATCAGGATGTTTGAAGGCGTATCGCCACGTAAAGCCACGATCAATATCTTAAGAAGAGCGTCTACCTCGTTATCCCGATGTGGGAGATAATCCGGGATGTACGTGGAACGGAGCACATCCCTGTTCTTAAATATCGGTTTCGATTCCAGTAATTCGGTGATAGCGTTTGCTATGGTAGTTTTTTCCAATAATCTCCCTCCCTGCCGAAAGGTTTGCTACCTACCTTTAAGTACACCTTCTTAAGGATTGTGGATGTCTGATTTTATTTTAATAAAGTGAAAACTAAGGCGAGAGCCGTTTTCGGTCACGGGGGAACAAGACCGCATCACGGATATTTTCGATATGCAACATGGTCATGACCAACCGCTCTGTTCCAAGACCCCATCCCGCATGAGGGGGCATCCCGTACTGAAACGCCTTCAAATAAAAATCGAAACCGTCTGGATTGAGTCCGTGCGCCTCGATCATCTCATAAAGAAGCTTGTACGAATGTATACGCTGTGAGCCTGATGCAAGTTCCATTCTCGGATGCATGAGATCGAATGATTTGCTGTAAACTGGCTTATCCTCGTACGGATGGGTGTAATACGGCTTAATCTCAGTAGGCCAATCGGTGAGGAAGTAATGCTCGCCGATAGCGTTTCCTATTGCGCGCTCGGCAGCCGTGCCAAAGTCCTCGCCCCACTCAATGGTGTGCCCCTGTGAAAGTGCAATCTTAAGCGCGTCATCATAACTCACCCGCTTAAACGGAAGCTTTGGCACTGAAAGTTCGATTCCGAGTTCTTCCAGTTGCGGCGCACAGTCAACAGACACCTGCGCGTACACCTCGTGGACCAACCGCTCAAGAACCTCCATCACGTCGAGATGATCCATGAAACTCGCCTCGATATCGATCGAAGTGGCTTCATTCAGGTGCCGCAGTGTGTCATGCTCCTCTGCCCGGAAGATTGCGCCGATCTCATAGACCTTGTCAAAGCCCGCGGACATCATGATCTGTTTGTACAGCTGCGGACTCTGATTTAAGAATGCCTCCCTGTTAAAGTAGGTGATCGGGAATAATGCCGTGCCGCCTTCGGTTGCAGCCGCAACCACCTTTGGCGTGTGGATCTCGATGAATCCTTCGTTTTCGAGGAAGTTGCGCACTGCCTTTAAGGCGTGGTGGCGGATAACGAATGCGTCGAGTGTCTTCCTCCGCCTGAGATCGATAAATCTCGAATCAAGCCGGGTATCGATATCTGCGTTGACCTTTCCAGTGATATCCATCGGTAGCGGAGAATCCGATTCAGAAAGCACGCTTAACGTCTGCGGGATGATCTCGTACCCGCGTGGGGCTTTATCTTCCCTCTTCACAGTTCCGGTAACTGTGAGCACAGACTCCCGGATCAGCCGTCTGGCAGACTCGAAGAGCTCGGGATCGGTCTTCTTCTTGACCATCGTGATCTGCATGAACCCGCCCCGGTCCCGCAGTATAAGGAAGTATATCCCTCCAAGGTCGCGCATCTCGTGTATCCAGCCCGCGACCGTTACGGTGTCGCCGCTCATATCAGGCGTGATATCGGATGCATAATGAGTTCGCATGATGTCCATAATGGGTTAGATGCGGGGGTATTCGTGTTATATGTTTTGGTGGATTTTAAAATGTAAAGCCGCAAAGCCGCGGAGACTACGCAGAGGGTGAAAAACGGTCTCAACTCTCTTGAGCCCTCCGCGTTATGCCTTCGGCGGTACTTCGTATTACGCGGTGATAAATCGCTTGATTTTCAGATAGTTTCGGTCAGTTTATCTCCGCAGCCATCACCGCATCGCAGTCGCCAGTGATCGTTATGATCGTGAGATTCAGGTCGCCCTGGTTAAATGCCACAGCGCACTCGAGATTATCGGTCGTGTTCGCTCTAAGTTCGTTTGCACGAGCGGTTGTATTCTCGCTGATGCCGATGCATGTGATGGTGCGCTCGCACCCGTCGCCCACAGGGCGCACCGCAGCATAATACTGGTTTGCAACGGAAGAGTACATCCCCACTTCCTGATACGGCGCATCAAGATCCATGTTCTCGAGCAGACGCTTGAAATCCGGATATGCGTTCGGTGCGCTCTCATCATCGATCACATCTGCTGTCGCCTCGACCTTGCTGCGCGGACCAATGATGCATGGATCACCCATGATGTTGCACATATAATCACCATTTGCATTTTGTCGTATGAACATGTGATAGTTGTCGTACTCGTATGGCCGCAGAGCGACGTATCCGAATGCGAACTTCCTTGGATACAGTGTGTGTAGTCCGATCCAGCTACCATCCATGAAGCTGGCAGAGTACGAATGAGTGACGTTTGTGCCGTAGAACTCGTGCGGGATAGTCCGTTCCATAAGCGGCGTCCCTTCCAGATCCCCGGCACGGACATACTGTGCCATAAGCACACCCGGCGGGCTCGCATTAAGCCCGTCCGCTATCGAATCGAGCGGATGATCGACGAGTTTCCCAAAGTCGTTCAGCGGCGTACGAGCGTCACTGCCAGGCGGCTGTGTGGGCTGGGCTGCATTATCAGGTTCGTTATCTCCCCAGAAAAGAGGCATCAGAGGGGATAGTACCATCATGAGTATCATTAGCGCGGCAAGCGCCAGTATAATAAGGGTGGACGTCTTGTATTTCGTCATGCTAAGCCATTATTGGCAGCAGGCGTTATTAATCTTGTCAGGGCATTAGCTTACGGTGCCTTGCTTTTCATGTTCTTCATAACCTCGTCCACCCGATCCACGATCTCTTCAAACGATCTGGCAGTGGCGGAATTAATCTCCAGCACAAATGGAATGCCGCTGTCGCCGGACCTTGCAACCAGCGGATCGAGCGGCACACTTCCGAGAAACGGCACGCCCATCTCCTCAGCAACGCGTTCTCCGCCGCCTTTCCCGAACAGGTCGATCTCGCAACCGCAGTGCGGGCAGACAAAGCCGCTCATGTTCTCGATGATCCCGATGACTGGAATCTCCAGATACTTTGCCATGTTTACTGCCTTCCTCGTATCGAGGAGCGCAACATCCTGAGGCGTGGTGACGATGATCGCGCCATCGACATCCATGAGCTCTGCAATGCTCATCGGTTCGTCGCCGGTTCCGGGAGGGAGATCGATTAACAGGTAGTCGAGCGCGCCCATCCAGTCCCACCGAATCCCCTCGATGAACTGCCGTATAAAGTCCGTTCTGAGCTGACCGTGCCACGGCACAGCAGCGTCTTTTTCGATCATAAAAGCCATCGACATGACAGAAAGCCCGTGATCGCACCCGAGTGGTAGGTACACCGGTATCACAAGCTCTTCGTCTGCCGATGGGAGTTCATCCTCGATATTTAGCATCTTTGGTATGTTGGGTCCTGTGATGTCGGCATCGAGCAATCCGACATTCTTCCGGTTCTCGACCAGCCTGAGCGCAAGATTGACCGCGACCGTGGTCTTGCCGACGCCGCCCTTGCCGCTCATGATCATGATCCTGTGTCGTATCGGGTCTGTTTCGTCTGTTTCGGTCATTGTGGTGTAATCCTCTCAAATTAAGTTAATTCGCAGGTCAACCCTTAAATATCGCACGTGCATCCACAGCCACCACACCCATTTCACACGCGATGAGCGGGTTTATATCGAGTTCGAATATCATCTCCTTCGCAGCCATCTCAGACACCTTCAGTATCGTGCTGACTATCGCTCCCACGTCGCATCCGGCCAAAATCGAGCGCCCCTTGATCTCCTCGGTCATCTCGATCGCATCCAGCTTTGTAAGCGGAACTATCCGAAACGTGACATCGTCGAGCACCTCAACAAAGACCCCACCAAGCCCGAACATCACGGCATGACCGAACTGCGAATCGCATTTTATCCCGATCACGATCTCGGTTCCACGCGGCACCATCTCCTGGACGAGGACTCCATCGATTCGTGCGTCTGGAGCATGTTTCTTCGCATTCGCAACGATCGTCTCGAAGGAAGCATCCACATCCTGCTTTCCCACATCGAGAAGGACGCACCCGGCAGCGTTCTTGTGCGCGATATCCGGAGAAGAGATCTTCATTGCAACAGGAAACCCGATCTCGCATGCAAGTGAAAGCGCATCCTCCCTGCTTCTTGCCACAGCTTCTCTTGTTACTGGTATCCCGTACTTTGCCAGAAGTTTTTTCGATTCGTGTTCGGTTAGTATCTTCATCTCTTCTGCAAAATCCTTTTGTAACGCACAAGATTATTAAGTGCGACTACCGCACGCTCTGGCAGCGGATAGTTTGGTATCCTGTTCTCTTCTAAGCGTTTTACCGCCGCCCCAATACTTTTTCCGCCGATCCATGATGTTATCACCGGTTTATCGCAGCCCCTTCTCGCATCGATCACCGCCTCTGCCGGCAGGCACGGATCCACCATCTCTGCATGGACATATATCACCAGAAGAGCGTTTATACTCCGATCAGAGAGAATGATCTCCGTAACATCCTTAAACATCTCGTAGCTGCCGTCCCCTGCCGTATCCAGAGGATTCGCAGGCGTTGCAATCACCGGAAGCACGTCTTTCAGCATCCGAACCGTATCATCCGACAGGTCCGGAAGATGAAGCCCGAGGTCTTCACATAGATCTGCTGCGAGAATCGAAGCGCCTCCGCCGTTTGAGATGATCCCGATGCCACTACCTGCGGGCGGAGAGATCGAGAGCGCAAGCGCAAGCGCAGAATCAAACAACTCCTCGAGCGTCCCTGCACGGATGACTCCTGCCTGCTTAAATGCCCCGTCGTAGATCCGGTCGGTGCCGGCAAGAGAGCCTGTGTGCGACAATGCCGCCTTACTTCCTGCCCGCGATCTACCGGCCTTGAGCGCGAGTACCGGCTTTCTGATCCTGCTTGCGACATCGATGAATCGCCTTCCCCGTTCTATCCCCTCGATATACATCATAATCGTTTTTGTGTGCCGATCAGCACTCAGATACGCAAGAATGTCGGAATCATCGACGTCGGCCTTGTTCCCGACCCCCACGACGAGGTGAAGCCCCATCTGCTGGCTTGCCGCCCAGTCCACAAGCGCAAGCCCAAATGTTCCGCTCTGGGTCACAAACGAGATTCCACCCTTCTCTGGCATCTGCGGGATGATGCTCGCATTCAGGTGGAGATGCGTGTTGATGAAGCCAAACGTGTTCGGACCGATCATCCGCATCTTGTAGTCCCTCGCAATATCGCGGACCCTGTTCTCAAGTTCACTGTTCCCGACCTCGCTGAATCCGGCTGATACGATCACGACGCCCCGGACGCCAATTCTCCCGCATTCCTCCAGAACCGTGGGAACACTTCCTGCCGGAACTGCGATTATGCCGAGATCGACTCTATGGGGGAGGTCGAGAACCGAAGGATAGCATCTCATCCCCAGAACCTCGTCTTCGTTTGGGTTCACCGGATAAACCTCTCTTAAGTACCCTCCCGAGATGATGTTATCTAATATCCGGTATCCCCATTTTTCACGATTCGAGGATGCGCCGATCACTGCAATCGAATCCGGTTCAAGGACATTTGATAGCATGGGGTGAGGTTATATACATTTGCGGTAGCTCATCGCAGAGAGTACCCGTTCCTTTGCGATCATCTCAGCGGCATCCCGCGGATACAAGCCCTCGCTGTACGTTTTATCGAGGATTGTCTTTGTGTTCGCTCTTATTTTACTCTTGATTTCAGAAAAAGCCCCTTTCTCGCTCCCGTGCCTGTACTCGACCGCAGCCGCGATGACACCGCCTGCATTAGCTATGAAGTCGGGGACTGATAGAACGCCCCTTTCGTGAAGCACCTTCTCGGCACCGAGCGTTATTGCGATATTCGCACCCTGGAGTACGAGCTTTGTATCAAGTGTGCTGACATTTCCCTCATAGATGACGTCAGGTCTTGCAGCAGGAACGAATATGTCGCCGGGAATCTTTAAGAGATCTCCTGTCTTCAGCTTTTTCGCGTCCTCGTAATAGGTGACGGACCCTTTCTCTTCCTTCACCTGTATCAATCCCGAAACATCGATTCCATCCCTATTATAGACAGTTCCGCTCGTATCGCTCGCAGCCACAAGGCTTGCTCCCTTCTCTTCGAGAAATCTCGCTGCATTCTTGCCCACGTTCCCGAATCCCTCGACAACGAGTCTTGCACCATTCAAATCCAGATCTATGTACTCCTTCGCAACTTCTGCACATTCTGCGACCCCGAAACCGGTTGCCCCAATCTCATCGAGAGGTATTCCACCGAGCACTCTCGGAAGACCGACAGCCCGCTTTATTTCATCAAATATATACGCCATGCAGGATTCGTCGGTGCCCATATCAGGACCGGGCGTGTAATCGTGAAGAGATTCGATCGCTCTTGCGAACATTCGCATGAGACACTCTTTATCCCCAGTCTTCGGGTCCGCGATGATCCCGGCTTTGCCGCCACCATGCGGGAGCCCTGCCGCAGCATTCTTGAGCGTCATCGCCCTTGCGAGTCGCTTTATCTCTGTCGTGGTTAGATCCGGAGCCATCCGGACTCCGCCGATGGCAGGTCCCGCGGCGACGTTGTCAATGACTACGATCGCTCTTAATTTTGCGACGGGTTCGTAGATGTGGATTATCTTCTCAGGTCCAAGATCGTCAGCGTATTCCTCAAAGATTGTCTGGCTTATGTCCATGGTATCAGATCCTCCTCTTTGCCTGGCAGTTCTGGAATTCTGTGGTTCTCTATCTTTAAGACAATGCGATAAAACTTACGTATATGTTGGCCGCATACCAGATACTCACAACAGTCAGTGATACTGTCTGGGATCCGTTCATGATGGTTCTGTTAATCGGGACCGGCATATTCCTTACGTTCAGGTTACGGGGGATTCAGGCACGTAAACTGGTGTATACCCTCCGCCTCATGCTCGAACGCAAAGAAGAGGGAAGCGGCGACATATCGCCATTTCGTGCTTTGATGACCACGCTTTCGGGCACCATCGGCACAGGCAATATCGCAGGTGTCGCAACCGCAATCTCACTGGGCGGTCCGGGCGCGATCTTCTGGATGTGGCTGACCGCTATTGTCGGGATGGCGACAAAGTTCGCTGAATGCACACTTGCCCTACATTTCAGGAAAAAACTTCCCGACGGCACCATGATAGGCGGACCATTCCATTATCTTGAGCGCGGGCTCAAGAACCAGCGATTAGGACTGGTTCTGGGCATGGCTTTTGCTGCAGCTGGCGCATTTTCATCGGTTAGCGGAGACAATATGGCGCAGGCTAACTCCGTAGCCCTTGCACTGAAGGACACGTTTCACATCCCGGGAATTGTCACTGGCTTGCTGCTGGCACTGGCGGTGGGGATCGTCGTTATTGGCGGGATTAAGAGACTCGGGGCTGTAGCCGGAAACCTGGTGCCGTTCATGGCAGCTCTTTACATTTCAGCAGCCATGCTTGTTCTGGTATTAAACTTCGAAAAAGTGCCAGGGGCTTTTTTGCTGATAATCGAGAGCGCATTATCAGGTCATGCCGCAGTCGGCGGATTTGCAGGGGCTACTGTTGCTCATGCCATGCGGTTCGGGATCGCAAGAGGCATCTTTTCCAATGAAGCAGGTCTTGGAAGCGCGCCCATGGCACATGCAACGGCAAAGACCGAGCACAGCGTCAGGCAGGGGTTGATCGCCATGCTTGGTCCATTCATCGATACAATCGTGGTCTGCACCATGACCGGTCTGGTCATCGTATCCACAGGAGCATGGGAGACTGGCAAGACCAGTACTCGCTTAAGCCTCCACGCATTCAACTCGGAGATCGGATACGCCGGCGATCTGGTGATAACTCTTGGCATGGTGCTCTTTGCCTTCACAACCATTCTGACATGGTCGTTCTATGGCAAACAGTGCCTCGCATACTTTGTGGAAAAGGTGTCAAAAGATGTCAGATTCTACAGGTTTTCCCTTGTTGTGTATTATTCCGTATTTCTGGTGGGAATCATTGTGGGCGCCGGTGTGGTGGACCTTCCGAATGCGGCTACATACCTTGAGGCTATCTGGCTGTTTGCGGATATTAACAATGCCCTGATGGCAATTCCAAACCTGATAGGGTTGATTTTGCTGAACCGGATCGTGGTGGGGATGGTTAAGGATTATTTTAAGTCGTGAATGTGGATGAAACCGGTTGGGGGGCATAGAGGGTGATCAGATTTAAGTATCATGGTGATGTTACTAAACGCATGGGACGATCTGCTTTGCATGGCGGGATTAAGGCATCGTTGTTGATTTGTACCAGTGAACTTGCCGGAGCAGACGGTAGGATAAACGTGGAATCGCTATGTATAGGCTCTGGACTTAAGTCCGGGGTTTAGTGACTTTAGCAAAGTAGGCAGGAGAAAAACGGATATATTGAATGACAATATTTCGGGCATCTGTGAGGGAGCGACCCTGCCTCACAATTGACCGTTAAGTATAATAGTACGTTCTCTGTGGTTAAATTATAATTGTATGAAAATCAAAGTGTTAAGAAATTGGCATCAAATATTATGTTCTTGACTATAGTTGAATATGTAAGATAATATATCAAACGATATGGGGAGAGTTATAATGAGTAATAATCCAACAAATGTCTTAATAATGGGGGCGGCAGGTCGTGATTTTCACAATTTTAATGTATATTTCAGGGATAATCCTGCCTACCATGTGGCAGCCTTCACTGCCACGCAGATACCTGATATCGAGGGCAGGACATACCCGTCTGCCCTTGCAGGTGAGCGGTATCCTGACGGTATTCCCATATACTTGGAAGATGAGCTTGCTGACCTGATACGCTCGCATTCCATTGACCAGGTGGTGTTCGCCTATAGCGATGTGCCATATCATTATGTCATGTCAAAAGGTGCATTGGTCAATGCTGCAGGTGCGGATTTTATCATGCAGGGACCAGATTCTACTATGCTTGGGAGCAGCAAACCCGTGATATCAGTATGCGCGGTGCGTACGGGTAGCGGCAAGACCTCTGTGAGTAAAAAAATATGCCAGATTTTGCGAAAGCTGGGCAGGACATCATCGGTGGTCAGGCATCCAATGCCCTATGGGAATCTGGCAAAACAGGCAGTGCAGCGCTTTTCATCGTACGAGGACCTGGATGAAATGGACACTACCATCGAGGAGCGGGAAGAATACGAGACTCATATCGATGTGGGATGTACGGTATTCGCAGGTGTGGATTATGAGAAGATACTGCGCAGGGCAGAGGCAGAGGCAGATATCGTGGTATGGGACGGAGGTAATAACGATTTTCCGTTCTTCAAACCCGACCTGAGCATCGTGGTGGCAGACCCTCACAGGGCAGGGGACGGACTCACATACTACCCTGGTGAAATAAACCTGCGAATGGCAGATGTGGTGGTGATCAATAAGCAGGACACGGCAGAACTTGAAAATATTGAGCTGGTGCGCCGCAATATCCTGGAGGTCAATCCGAATGTCAGGATTATTGATTCTGCCTCACCCATCACGGTGGAACATCCTGAGATCATCAAGGGTAAACGGGTGCTAGTGGTGGAGGACGGGCCCACCCTGACCCATGGTGGCATGAAATACGGAGCCGGAACCATCGGTGCCAACAAGGCGGGGGCGCGGGAAATAATTGACCCCCGGCCGTATACGGTGGGTACGATCACTGAGACATTCCAGAAATATCCTGATACCGGGCCGCTGCTGCCTGCCATGGGTTACAGCCCCAAGCAGGTGAGTGACCTGGAAGAGACCATTAACAATGCAGACTGCGATGCTGTGGTCATTGGTACACCCATTGACCTGAGCCGGGTTATCAATATCAATAAACCGGCCAGCAGGGTGCGCTACGAGATAATAGAGATAGGGGAGATGACCCTGGAAATGATAGTCAGGGAGTTCCTGGAAAGGGTGGGTGCTTGAGTCTCATAGTGGCCGCTCTTGGCGGTAATGCTATTATCAAACCTGGGCAAAAAGGCACCATAAGGGAGCAGTTCGACAACACTTTTGAATCCATGGGCTATATCGCCCATCTGGTGCGGGCGGGCCACCGGGTTGTGCTGACCCACGGGAACGGGCCACAGGTGGGTTTTATCATGATACAGGCGGAGGCGGCCAGGGGGAAGGTGCCGTATGTGCCACTGAATGTGGATGTGGCCCAATCCCAGGGGAGCATGGGATATATGATAGCCCAGAGCCTGATGAACCAGTTGAAGGACCACTATCTCGATACCAAGGTGGCCTCGGTGGTCACGCAGGTGCTGGTGGACCCCCATGACCCTGCATTTGAGCATCCCACCAAGCCTGTGGGGCCGTTCTATGAAAAGGCATATATGGAGGAACTTGAACGCTGCAGCCATGCAATGGTGGAGGATAGCGGCCGGGGCTGGCGCAGGGTTGTGCCTTCGCCCGTGCCAGTGGATATTGTTGAAATGGAAGTCATTAAGGAGCTGGTTCAGGACGGTGTTATCGTGGTGGCTTGCGGGGGTGGGGGCGTTCCTGTGGTTGAGGAGGATGGTGACCTGAAGGGTGTGGATGCGGTGATTGATAAGGACATGGCGTCGAGTTTGCTGGCCAGGGAAATTGGGGCAGATGTGGTGATGTTCCTAACCACTGTGGATAAGGTGTGCCTGAATTACAATACGTCCGAGCAGGTTGAACTGGACAGGATGACTGTGGAGGATGCGCGCCGCTATCTAGCAGAAGGGCAGTTCCCTCCAGGGAGCATGGGGCCCAAGATTCAGGCTGCGGTGGAGTTTGTGGAGCAAGGAGGGGAGCGGGCGGTTGTGTGCAAGCCTGAGGATGTGATTGAGGCGCTGGAGGGGCGGGGTGGGACTGTGGTTGAAAAGTAGATATTGGCTTGATTGATTCGGCTTATTTTATGTGATAGTATCAATACTTTCAGCGCATTTTTGCCGTTGATCCTTATACTACGGCTGCATATACAATTCCAAATGTCAAAGGAACTGAAGCATGACGGGCATACCGTTTCTCTGCTCACCGACCATATGGTGTTAAGCCCAAAATACAGGGGCAAAGTACTGGTTGGTGATGTGGCTATGGTGGCTGAAGCGATAATCAGGAAGACCTGTAAAGAACTTGATATGTAACTACTCAGGTACCTAAAACCACTATCATTGGACTTCACTGTGCAGGAACTACTCGGGATGTGGGGGGTATTGTAACCAAACCGGGAATTTAACCGCAGAGTACGCAGAGGGACGCGGAGGGGAAATAAACGGTTAAATGCTCTGCGTTCCTCTGCGCCCTCC
>QBUV01000124.1 GCA_013572355.1 Candidatus Methanogaster sp. | reverse complement strand
CATCGTGTTTGAAGTGCATGAAACCGATGCCGGCAGTCTTGTGAGGATCATCACAGCATTCGATGAAGACTGACGCAAAAGAACAAAAACATGAACATAAAAAAAGAAGATGCACCTCCGATGGATGATATTCCAACCATAACCCCGGAAATGGTGGAGGAAACAAAAATAGAGATCGCAAAGAGGTGTGCAGGCAGACAAGGATCGCCACTGAAGGATATCGCGGATGCTGCCTGCCCGGTATGCGGATCACACACAGTCAGTTTTGTAGATGATCTCGTATTTGAGGTTGTGCTGGCTGGCGAGCGGATCGTGATCCCGAATCTGACCGGGCTCCGGTGCTCGAACTGCGGAGATTTCGCATTCGATTCCGGTTCATCGAAGATCATCGATCGATACACCAGAAACAAGCCATCTGGAGGATACGAATGCAGCATATCCACAGTCGGCGCAGGAAAACTTGGGATGTACCTCCCGAAGGATGTTCTCAGGGTCATGGAGATCACGAAAAAAGGTAAAGCGATTGTGACGCCACTTTCGAGGCGGAAGATGCTCGTGGAATTGTGTTCGGAGTAACCTCCTTGTGAAAATGCCAGCATCGCCGCACCCCAAAAGAAGATATGTCCCGCATGAACCTTTTCATCACTCGATCGCATACTCAAAAGCGATCAGCGATATCAGGAAGAAGACGATATCATACACGCAGAGCAGCCGGATTTCGGGGATCACGCTTGTGTACGTGAGCACATTGGCAGTCGCAGGCACCAGCACCAGGATCAGAGGAAATAACACCGGAATAAGTATCACTGGGAGCAGGATCTCTCTTGTCTGTGCGTTTAAGGTCAGTGCCGATAAGAGCGTGCCGACCGCGAGAAACCCGATCGTGCCGAGCAGCACGACAAGTGCCAGCCAGAACATGTTTGGTATTTTATAAGTGAATAGAACTATAAATATCGGTATGGTGACTGCCTCCATGATCAGCATCAGCACGAGATTGGAGAGCATCTTGCCGACATAGATGGCGCTGCGATCGACCGGGCAGAGTTTCAGACCCTCGATGCAGTTCTCCTCCTGCTCAAGAGCGAACGATCTGGACAATCCCAACATGCCCGCAAACATAAACGTAATCCAGAGCATACCCGGAGCCAGTTCTGTGATCCGGTCGTGGCTGCCGCGCAAATCCGCAAATGAAAAACTGAAGATCAATAGGATAAGGAACGCAAACATGAGCATCGAGTTTAGCATCTGCTTGGTTCTAAACTCGGCGGTAAGATCTTTTTTTGCGATTGCGATGCACCGCTCCATATCGCTTACTTGGTTTGACGGCACATAAACATGATTGCATCGACCATGTCCCTAAACGTGAACTTCTCAGGCATTACGTCCACACTGACGCCATAGCCGGAAAGGACATCTGCGGTGGGATCTCCGATCGCTGCAACGACCCTCTCGCATAGCACGTCCACGATTCTCCCCTCTGCACCCATCGACCGTGCGACTGTCATGAAGTTGTGGGCGGTCATCGCACTGGTGAATGCGAAGACATCGATCTTCCCGTTAAGCGCGTCCTTTATCATCCGCTGCTGCCTGCCGTCATCCGGAAGCACCAGCCTGTACACCGCAGTCTCGTGCACCAGAACCCCGTCCCCGGAACCGCCCAGTTCTGTGATCAGCGCGGGATCGCCGTGTGTACTCCGCACCACTTCTACAGTCTTGCCGTCAGTGCCGCGCAACAGCTCAGCGATCCCCTTCGAACTGTACGAATCCGGCATCATGGAGACGTTTATGCCTCGCGTCTCAAGCGCTCTCTTCGTCTTCGATCCGATGGCAACGACAGATGTCTTGTTAAGCGCATGAACGAAACGCTTGGGGTCATCGATCTTCTGCATCGTGAATGCGATTCCGTTTGCGCTGGTGAATATCACGATATCCGATTCGCAGGCGAGCACGCGCTCTACAAACCCGTCGAAATTGCTGTCGCGATTATCCCTAAGTTCGATCATCGGTGCCGCGATCACGTCAAAGCCATGAGACCGCAGAAGCGCGACCGAGGAATCGAGATGCATATCAGGGCGCATGATTGCGATGACCGGTTTTTCCATGATGGTTGTTTGGCAGGGTGGTAAAAATGTGTTGTGGTTTCGGTCCGGCGGCTTTTTAATTTCTTCCGGTGGATATGAGTATGGCAAAGAAGATTAACCACAGAGGACGCGGAGGGCACAGAGAGTTGCTGTTTTCTCTGTGCTCTCTATGATTTTTCCAAAAACCCATTTAAGAGTATAACAAAAAGTCTTTCGATCCGGTTTTTCTAAACATGGCAGGTCTATGCAGCTGCGCTTCCGGCCGAGTTGCGCAAATTTAAGCAACCCTTTCATTTATGATAGTTACCGGCATGGGCGGCAACGATTAATATTTCCTAGAAGAATTCCGCGTGGTGAGCGTGAAGACGCTGACCTTCTCAGGATTGCGGCTCTCCTTACAAGTGTATGGCGTGTGGTAGATGCTCGATGAGAGCCCGGCAAGAAAACCACGGATGAAATTGCAGTTCTCCTCGTCCGCATCCAGTTCGAAGACCTTGTGCAGCGTAACAACAAATCCCTCGCTTCTGTCGATCTCCATCTTTGTGAACCAGTCGGAAAACATCATGCTGCTTAGGATATTCTTAAAGATTGCATCAGGATCAAGGTCTTTTGGTATACTCATGCGCGCATGGTACCTCTCTGCGAGCTGCTTACCGAAATTATATAAAATACCCGCGCTCCCTTTGCCGATTACATCGACAAGCGAGTTCATCAGCAACACCAGATCGCCAGCCCTCGGGTATATCGGGATGTTCATATCCTCGTCCAGTTCCATACCTTCTGTCTTCACCCTATAACCTCATAACCTTTTTGACCTTTTCAGCGGTGTGTTGCAGTTCAATCATAACCAGCCCGACATTGGCGCCTGGGTCGAGCAGCGCTAACAGCGAAGCATTGCCCAGATTGAAGACCGCAACGATCCCTTCATCGGTATAAATCACGATACGATCGGATGGGGGCAAGCTGAGATTGCGGACGGATTTGTTTGCCAGCCCGACTATCGATGCGCTGATCGCATGGGCGATCGGTATATCATAAGAGTGATCACGGAATCGATCCGCTATCTTAAGACCGTCTGCAGATGAGATGACAATCCCGCGTATGCAATCGACGCGAGCGGCCATATCCGCAAGGAGCACGTTTAATTGGTCGATCGTTGTCTGAGACATGACTACACCGTTCGGAATTCCTGCATAATGGACATCATTTTTGGATGTACGTTCCAATTATAGTATAGTTTGTGCTCGGTGTATGTAAAGATGTCGGTTGCGCGAACATCTCAAAAAATGACATGGGTGGGAAATACAACCACAGAGGACACAGAGGATCGATTTAAAAACTCTGTGCTCTTTGTGGGGGTCATATAGAGTTCCAAATTACACTTGCGGAGTAATATAAATTCCTTGCTTTAACTGGTTATGCCATTCCGCCGCCGCCGATCGCACTGCGCAACTGCTCCTGCAACTGCTGGAACCGTTTCTGGATGCGTTCTTCCTGCTTTTCGAGTGTGCGTACCCGAAGTTCCATCGTGTCCTTCTTCTCAGCAAGTTCTGTTGCAACAGAATCGCGCTCTCCCTTGATCAGGAGTTGCCCGACATTCTTGTAGATCACTGCGTCATCCTCGAGTTTCGAAAGTTCTTCGAGAGCCATCTCGGTCTCGTTGAGCGCTGATGTCACTTGCGCCTTCTGTGATGCGAGCGCCTGTGCCTGCTGCTGAACCTGCTGAAGTTGCGCAAGTTGATGCTGCACCTGTGGTGGTATCTCAGTAGTCATGTTATCACTTTTTTATTGCATTTACAAATTCGGTAATCGTTCTCTGTATCTCTGACGTCTCTTCGACCGCGGTGCCTGTCACGATGATGTCCGCACCAGCTTCCGCGGCGGCTCTTGCGGACTGCGCGCTCCCAATCCCGCCTCCGACCACGAGCGTCTCGCAGCCTGCTCTCTTCACGGCACGGATCATCTCCGGCGGCACAGGGTTGGCTGCGCCAGAACCCGCCTCCAGGTATGTGTATCTCATGCCAAGAAACCTCCCTGCAAGCGAGTACGCTACTGCAAGTTCCGGCTTCTCTCGCGGGATCAGTTTCGCATCCCCGACCCACCCGGCTGTGCCACCCGGCTCTACGATGATGTATGCCATCGGGATCGGCTCGATGCCGTAATCTAAAACGGTTTTTGCTCCAATCATCTGGTTTGTGATCAGATACCCAACATCCCTTGAATTTAATAGACTCATAAAGAATATGGAGTCTGCATATCTGCTGATTCCAGCTGCACTTGCCGGAAACAGGATGGTAGGGAGATCGGTCACCTCCTTGATCGCACGCAGTGTCTCATCGAGGACGTCACCGGATGCGCCGACCGAGCCGCCGATCATGATCGCGCTGCTGCCGGCCTTTGCCGCCGCCTCTGCGATCCCGGATGCCGCGGAAGGGGATCCTGCATCCGGATCGATCAGGGTGATGTGCGCCGCGCCATCCCGTTTTATAACGTCATCGAGATACTGCTCTGTGCTCATCCTCTACTTTCCTTCGACTTCATGCGCAGATGTTTGTAGCCGCATTTCCGGCATCTGGTTGCCCGGATCGGATTGCGTGCGTTGCATTTCATGCAGATCTTCTTACGCAGCAGCTTGTTTTCTGCTTCTTCAAATCGTGCCATTTTCTTGATCCTCTACATACCGTTCTATGGTGCTTTATATTAACGTTGTCGTGTGGGGACGTTGCAGGCGTATCTGGCATAAGCGCGCAAGCAAAGATCATCTCGAACAGAACAACGAGTATTACCAAACCCCGTATATTGACCCCCCTCCCAAAAAACATACAGTCTCATTCATCCCAGTTTCGCAGCCTCGCCGCGAACCAGTTTCCGAAACCGCTTGTGCGCTTCCACGACATCTGTGATCTTATCCGCATCCGCACTGGCGAGGCAATCGACCCGCGGATCGTTCCGGTATTCCTGCTCGAGCGTGCGTGCCAGTTCGATTGCATCATCCCCGCGTGCGTATGCCTTCGCAAACTCCCCCAAAAGCCCGATATCGGTTCCACAGAGCGCGATGTTCGCATAAGGGACTGCGTACTCGTTGCCATTGAAAACGATCGCAATCCCGCCCGCATCCCGCACACGCCCGAGCATCGCAAAGTCTGTGATCGAATCCCCGACAACGACCACGTCCCCTGGCGTCATGCCGTGACCGAGAGCGATCTCCTCCATCGCCTGGACCTTGCGTGCGCCTCCGACCACCCGCACCATTGAAAAGATGTCGCCAAGCGCGGTCTCTTTTAGTTCGCCAAAGTAGAAATCATCCAATCTCTGAAACACTGCCTCTTCGTCTTCAGTGCTGAGAATCTCATCCTCGATACCGCGTATGCAAGCGATATCGTCATCTGTGAGTCGCCCCCGTAATCCCTCAAGGTCGAGCCGCGTACATGCGATATGATCACTGGCAACGCCAAGTGCCGCACCGATCTGGTAGGCATGCTGCTCATAACTCGTCGAGATGATGTGCACATCCCAGCCATCCCCTTTCAATCTCGTAATCAGGTCCTTTGCACCAGGCACGATCCGTGCACGCGAGGAGATCTCTGTGATATCTTCTTCCCTGATCCCGTGCACAAGCAGGAACGGGACGATGAGCGCAAGCGTATCCCCTGGCTCGTAATTCTCGCGGCCCGCAAGCGCCAGTACGTCGTCGTATCGGCTCAGCGTCTCGAATATCGCATCTCCGTTCTCGATTAAGGAGGTTACCTCGTAGGCATTGTCCTGCGGCGACAGCGGACCTTCCAGATCAAAGCATATAATGTTCATGATCATCAGCTTAGGATGCTTCATATTATCAAGGTCTCGATCAATGCCCGCCCCAGAGCACCGCAAGAATGCTGCCGATGCTGCCCCGGGGGAGGTACTGCCCCTGCTCTGCTCATGCCGTTTTTTTGTCGCGCAATTTTATCAGCGCGAATACGCAGTAATTCAAGATATCCTTGTATTCAGACTCAATACCTTCGGAAACCTTTGGAGGTCCTTCCGACTCCTCCATGCTGCGTATTCTGTATGCTTTAACGAGTATCTGGTCTGTTATTGACGGGAGTCGCATCTCTCTCCACGAATCCCCATAGTCCGTATTCTTCGCGATCATCAGTTCCCTGAGCTCCTTTAAGATCGCATCGTATTCTTCGATCGTATTCTTTTCCTGTGACATGTCAGCACCCATTTTATCCCGCTTACAACCGCAACCTTCTAACGATCTCGGGATTCTCCATCATCTCGCGTATTCTTCCAAGGATGACCAGCGATATCAGGGCCATGAATGCGCGTTTGATCCCGGATTCGTCGGATGCGTCATCGAAAACACTTTTTGACACCTTCCACAGCCCGGATATCGGTATGATCATCAGTTCGCCCATCTTCCCTGTGATCGCGCTATCCACAGCCCACAGTTCCTCTTCAATGTTCAGCGAATCTGCAAACCCTGTCGGATCGCTGATCAGGGCATCCAATTGGCCCGAATATTCCCGGGCTCCTGCCACGAACCCGGCATCGTCAAACGCGCCCATGTTCTTTGAGATGCAGATGTCAATAAATCTACTGTTCTCTATCAAATCCACAATATATTTGCAGGTCATCTCGCCGGCATCGATCATCTCATCGATCATCTCGCTGTCCGCACCCTTTGCATATCCGGCCATATCAGCAACTGTGGTGCAGACACCCTGGAGATAATGTGGGATGCAGAGATCGCATCCTGCCGGGAGGCTGCTTATCGATTGGTTCACCAGGTGTTTCAGTTCATGGAGGTGCCGTTGCTGTGCATCGGTAAGCGTGGCTTTCACAATCTCTTCTTCTGGCTCCTCTGCCGTTACAACAACAGATTCGACATCCTCTGTCTCTTCTGCCGCATATACTGCCTCCACATTCCCTGCCATTTCCACCGCATCTACAGTCTCGCCCCAGACCACCTGGTGCGCCTGCGTCATGGCATCTCGCACCTTATCGCTCGGATCGTCGAGATGGCGTTTGAGCGGCTCTTTTGCGAACTGCACAAGGTTCCTGTTCTTCTGTCCGATGCGCCTGATCGACTGCGCGGCATTGGCGCGAACGCGATCATCGATGTCGTCGAGGAGCACGATCAGATGCGGAATAACGGTTTCATCGACCTCTGCGGACGCGCCAGCCATCAGGGCGGATCTGGCACGCTCGTCAGCATCGTGGCTGTGCAATTGATCGATGATATTCTCTTTTTTCCTTTCGAAGAGTTTGTGTGCACGTTTTTTAATAGATAGTTCCTTATCCTTCGATTTCATAAGTATAAGCGAGGTTGCAGCCATTAATATAATGACGATCAGTACAAGCGTCCCGAAAACACGATTTTTAGCGTTGTCTCTCCCCTTCCAGTCCGCGTACAGCGATTTCTTGGTGCTGTTCGCCTCGTTCACGATAGTTGAGATCGTTCTCTGATGCTCTGTCAGATCGTCTAAGAAAGAACCGGTTCCATTTACCACTTCCACCATCTTCCCGTCAACCTCCAGAAATCGCTCACCAAAAGTGGAAAGCACCCCGTAATCCGCAACATCCGAACTTGCGATATCATTGCTCAGCACATCGAGCGAGTCGCAGGATGTGATCAGGCTGATACGGGTCTTTTCAATCACCTGTGGCGACCCCACAAGGGCTTTGATGGCACTGATCTCATCAGGGTCAAGCTTTGCTACTGCATCCGCTGCATCCCTCCATGCAGCCGCCTCAAGAACCGCATCGACGATCGGTGCATCGGTCACAACCGTACCATCGTCTGCGAAGACCTCGATTCCTCTCCCGCAGACGACGTTTTTGTAACTGACGACATAGTAGTTCTCCGCACCCATCGAGACCACAGCGATGGTATCGATCGAGTAATCGAGCAGTACCCGGTTTGCATTCGCGGCATCTACGACTGTATCATCATCGATACTCCCGGTCCCGCTTGCATCGGGCAGCCCCCTATCCGGCGTGACACCCGATGCAGCAGCCGGTGAAGTGGCAGGCGCGTTGCTCGGCGCACCCGGTGCATCTGGCGCATCGGGGTAGTCAGGATCATCAGGAGCAGCAGCCGCACCCATGTTCATGCCCCCGATGCAGAGCGCGGCAAGCAGCGCGATGACAAGTATTGTTATAATCTTCATAATATCCCCTGTTTCATACGTTTCACAATTTCAGGATTTTCATACATCTCCTTTGCATACCTAAGTAGGGTGTCTGCGATCAATATCCGTATCGCATGTTCGAGATCGTCTCCTGATCGATCCGCAAGCAAACTTTTTGCAATCGACCAGACTCCGGTTATCGGAAGCACGCTCATGTCCCGCGTCCTCGACGTGATCTCCCTGTCGATCTCAAGGAGCGCGTGCTCTACCTTCGGACTGGTTGCCGATACGAATCCGGACGGACTCGCTATCAGATCGGAGAGCGGCTCGTATCTGATCTGGCTTGCGTTGCATCCGGCTGAGTTCTCGTTACCTGCGGCGCTTCGTGCGTACAGGTCGATATTTCGTTTGGAGACCATGATCTCGGATAGTTCCGTGCAGACCGACTCGATGACCGATATCATCTGATCAGTCACCTCTTCCGGTCCCGCCTTCCCGCGTATAAAATGGACTGCTGTCATTCCGCGCACATATTCGATCAAACGCTGTGCCACACTCCGGTAAAAGTTGGGGATGCACCGGTCATAACCTGATACCTCACGATACCGGTTCTCAAACGCCCCCCTGATGAAGCGCAATTTTGCATCCTGTCCCTGATCAGGGCGGACTGCCGATGACAACAGGATCGTTGCGGCATCCCCATCCACAGAGACGGTTCTACCCTCGTACAGGTTCGGGATGCCACTTACACTGACCGTGCGCTGCCCGCCACGATCCAGTGTGAATATCGCTTCCCCGGAAGCATCGGTCTTCTGGGTGGCTGATCCGGTCTGTACCGCCACGTCCGGTACCGGCGTTCTCGACGCGGAATCAAGTACCTTCACCTTCATCATGACCTTCGGCTGCACTGGTACGGGTTTCGGTTCCGGCGGTGCGATCCGGGTGCTGGTTTTGTTAGCGGTTTTGGCAGCAGGTTTGTTGGAAGGTTTGGGACCTGATTTGGCGACAGGTTTGCCGGTTTTGCTCCCAGGATTATCAGGCGGGGGTGTGTGCCCCTTGTATTCATATCCGTAAGCGGTTCCGGCGGATCTGGTGGTGGTGGCGGATCTCCGGCGCATGAAGACGACGCCTGCAAGTACCAGTAGCAGAAGCGCCACCAGAAGATAAGACCATAATCCACGGGTCCGGGACACTTCTGGCATCGCAGGTATGTGACTTGTCCCCCCACCCACTACTGGAGTGGTGATCACGACGCTGACCTCATCGGTATCGGTGCATTCATACTCATCGGTTACGCTGAGCGTGACTGTGTACGTGCCGGGATCGAAGAGATGGTAGGTCGTCCGCTCCTCTGAGAGGGTGGTGCCGTTTAAAATCCACTGGTAGGTCAGGTTCTCCCCGGTTGAGCGGGATGCATCGAGTATGACCTCTACGCCCTCAAGTGCCTCGCGGTCCGCGCCTGCGTCTGCCTCGGGCATGTCCATGCTCGACCGTGCTGTGATCGTGACGTCATCCGTACCCGATGCGTCATCGTCATCGGTCACCACAAGCGTTATGTGGTGTACTCCTTTCGGGAATATGTGCTCAAAGACCATCGATTCGTTGATCACGATAGAGTCCTCGAGCCATTCGTATTCCACGATCTCGCCGTCCGGATCTGCAGAGCCGGATGCATCCAGTATGACCGCGGTTCCAATGAGCACTGCCCGATCGGATCCCGCATCTGCTATCGGGGGCTTCTGGTCCAACACATTGACCTCGATTACCACCCGATCCGTAGCAGTTGCCCCGTATCCATCGGTCACGGTCAGCATGATGCTGTGTGTGCCGATCGGGAGAACCATATCGAATGATTGCGCAAGATTGAGGATGCCAACACCATCCTCCTTCCACTCATAATACAGGGTATTGCCGTCAGAGTCGCTGGAATTGGATGCATTGAAGGGAATACGCGTCCCTTCCGGCACGGTCATGTCAGGTCCCGCGTCTGCAATCGGTGCGCAGTTGACCAAGATCTCGAGAGTGTCCTCATCGGTATCGCCAAAGTCATCGGTCACCACAAGCGTGATCTCATGTCTTCCGGCATCAAAGATCTTGTTAAACGATCTCCTGGTGCTGAGTTCCACCCCATCCTCGGTCCACTTGTAAGACTCGATTTCGCCGTCGGAGTCGCTGGATCCGGATGCGTCGAGTTTGATGTACGTATCAGGCAGTATAACCCGGTCATCACCTGCATCCGCAATCGGGGGCTGGTTCACACGCACGGTTACGGTAGCATCGTCGGTGTTGGTGCCGTCTGATACTGTCAGCGTGATTGTGTGTTTGCCTATCGAAAATTCATGACTGAATGATACCTGATCGCTTAGTATGGTGCCCCCCTCGGTCCAGTTATATGTCAATGTGCCAGTGCCATTTGATCCCGAACCATCCAGCTCGACCTCGGTACCCTGCGATACATCCTGATCATCGCCTGCATCAGCGGTCAGTGCCGATGCACCGCTCATGAGTAGGAGCAATGAGGCACATATAAAGACCACCACACAAACTCTGCGCAGATGCAGCCCTCTAATCATAATGCAATCATGAGCAGTGTAATCACATAAACCTTCTTGCACTTATGGGACTGTTGACCTGGCTCTGGTGCTTGTATCAAACACGAATGCACACGTTTGGGCGAATCGCACGAATTGCTTTCGTGTAATGTCGAGTGGAGTCAGGTAGCTACACCTCCTGCCGTATTCTTGGCTCTGAGGTTACTATGAGGCCCCTCATAGTTAGTTCTGAGGTGGTGGCTAACCTTTCATAGGGGCTTTGGATTTTCAACATCCGGATAGTGAATTTTACTCGGAACACTCACGACATTCACCGCCCGCCGTGCCCATCACCTGCTCGACAGAATCAAAGACCGTACCTGCAATCACGTCTTTCGTGCCACCGGCATGAATGACATCGCGTCCTCCACCAGTGATGATCCAGACCTCCCCCTCGCCGCCACCCATATTTTCAGCAGTATTCGCAACGACCATAGAAAGTCCATAACGTTTCATCGCAGCCTTCGCACGCTCGATCAACGTTTCGCCCCCTGCAGTCTCCAGTTTGAATCCGACGACCGCCAGATCAGGATACGCACCCCGCACCGCCTCGAGCAACTTCCGTGTCGGGCGCAGGTCAAGCGTCAGTTGGCGGTCCGACCTGATCTTCTCGGCAGCGGGATCGAGCGTATAATCCGAGATCGCGGCAGCGCTGATCAGCAGATCATACCCACCATCAGTCCCAAGCTCGCCAATAACCGCACCGGTCATCTCTTCTGCGGTCTCCACATAGATCTCCCGGATCCCAGAAAAGCCGATTCGCCCGCTGTGCACAAGCGTCACATCAGCCCCGCGCCGGAACGCCTCGTAAGCAAGTGCAGCCCCCATCCTGCCTGATGCCCTGCTCGTGATGATGCGCACCGGATCGATCGGCTCTGCGGTCGCGCCGCCCGTGATCAGCACCCTCATGCCGGAAGGCGCGTAGCTGCCAAGCGCCCGCTCCGCCCACCGCACGATATCATCGTTAGGTGCGATCTTTGCTTTCCCTTCCTCAATAACGGGACCCACGATCGTAACTCCCTGATCCCGCAGGATCTCGATGTTCCCGCGTACGATCGGGTTGTACATACTCTCGTGCATGGCAGGCGCTACGATGATCGGAACCCCTGCGCCGAGTGCTGTTGTGGCAAATATCGAGACGAGAGTATCAGGAATGCCGTGTGCAATCTTCCCGATCGTGCTTGCAGTGCACGGCGCAATCAGCAGCAGGTCAGCGGCTCTGGCACCGCCTCCGCTGCAATCACCATCGTCACTACCACCACCACCACCGCAGTACTCGACCCACGAAACCCTGCCGGTCCACCCGGTGATCGCAGCGCGCCCTGTTGCGCATTCGATCGCGTCCGGGTGGATGATGCGCGTCGCAGGTTCGGTCATCACCGCCTGCACCGTAGCCCCGCGGCGGATCAGTTCATGCGCCAGTTCGATGGTTCGTACAGCAGCGATGCTGCCTGTTATGCCAAGCACGATCGTCTTATCTGCGAGATGTTTCGTAAAATCCATCAGATGCACCGGTTTTCTTAAATCCTTTCGGAGAGTGATTTTATCAATCCATCAATCCTTACTACTACCATAATGCTTGCAATTTCACATAATGGTTTTGGACATGCACATGTCCGGACGTGCGCTGGTACGAGGGTCAGGGGATTTGCGAATTTTTCGGATAGCCGCGCCCTTGAGAAACGATCATGCTCGCATCTCCTGTGGAATCCGTTTGTACTACTAAAGCGTATTCTTAATTAGGGTTGGAGTGAGGTATCCATTAACTATTAGGCGAGTAAGCATACCGAGGTCAACAGATATGGCAATCAACCATGAAATCATCTTCGCGGGCAGATCAAACGTCGGGAAGTCGTCGCTGATCAAGAGACTGACCGGCAGAAGCGTCAAGACCGGGAGGCGCCCGGGCGTTACGAGGAAACCGACACATATAACGTTTAGAGATCTGTTGATAACCGATCTGCCAGGGTACGGGTTTCTGCATGGCGTCCCGGATGTGGTTCAGGAGCGCATAAAGAATTCGATCGTCCATTATATCGAAGACAACTGCGACCGCATCCTCTGTGCCGTCCAGGTGATCGATGCAAACGTTTTCTGCGATATCGTGGATAGATGGTCAGAACGGGGCGAGATACCGGTTGATATCGAATTGTTTGAATTTTTGTCCGATCTCGATATCGATACGGTTATCGCTGCAAACAAGATGGATCTGGTAACCGATCGAGACGATGCGCTCGATCAGATCGTGGAGCGTTTCGACTTTCTCCCGCCATGGAGGCAGTGGATCGACACGGTTGCACCGGTATCTGCGAAGAAAGGGGATGTGTCGCAGCTTGCCGTACTCGTGCGATCCAGACTGCACCGGATCGGGCGGGACAATCTGTTCGGGCAGTTCAGGACGGTCTGAAGGGCGGGCAGCATCCCTGATGCGAATATTTTGGATGACAGGGAGATAGATACAGGTGATCTTATGGCAAAGGTGATATTATGATAACAGTTGCAGTAACAGGCGCACTCGGGCGCATGGGCTCGCTTATAATCGAGAATATCGGCGATGCTCCGGATATGGAACTGGTGGCAGCGTTTGACATCCGGGACATCGGGATGCCGGTTGGCACTGGTGCCAGTGCTGGTGTCGCTGCTGGCGCAGGCGATGTCCGGGTATCCGATGCCCGCAAGATCGATGCGCTGCTTGCGAGCACTTCCCCGGATGTCCTGATCGATTTCACGATCGCGGATGCTGCCGTCGGAAACGTCAGAGCCGCAGTAGAAAACGGTGTTGCAATCGTTCTCGGGACGACCGGTCTCGAACCGTACCGGGAGGAGATCGCAGGGATCATAGCCGGAGACGTCCCTGCCGTGATTGCGCCTAACTTCTCGGTCGGAGTCAACGTCTTCTGGAAGCTACTTGCAGAAGCCGCCGCATACCTCAGTGACTGGGATGTCGAGATCGTTGAGGCGCACCACCGCCACAAGAAGGATGCGCCATCAGGAACCGCGATGCGTGCGGCTGACGTGATCAGCAAGGCTCTTGGGGGCAAAGAACTGGTCTACGGGCGCGAAGGACTCGCTCCGAGGGGTGATGAGATCGGCATCCATGCGATCAGGGGCGGCGACATCATCGGCGATCATCTCGTGCTATTTGCAGGGGATGGCGAGCGGATCGAGATTAAGCATCAGGCGCACAGCAGGCAGGCGTTCGCAGGCGGTGCGATCAAAGCCGCGCGGTGGGTGATGGATGCGCCGTCCGGGATACACGGCATGGAAGAGGTTCTCGGGCTGTGATCTCGGCGGTACACAGGTACAGTACGGATAACCAGAGTCTCAATCCGACACCAACGCCTGAGTTGGCAATTCTCCCAATGTGGAAAGTTTTATCAGTTTCCCAGAAAAACTCCTGAAGAGATGATATTTGAGGCGATCGTGTATGACTGGTGAAATAATAACGGTTAAAGAACCAAATATTGGTTATGTGATAGTTGGGGCGCTTTCTTTGAATTTAATGTTGGTTCCATGCGGAATAGGGTGGTTAATTCATAAATCGATGTCAAACGATAAAATAACCCCATTCTGGACTATTTGTGGTTATTACGGGCAGATGACTGTTTATGGGGTCGCTACGCTTATAATAGGTCTTTTAATAGCCGTTCTTCTGGTGGTTGCATTTGGCATCATAGCCGGCGCCATATCCGGAACTTGATAAGTTGCAATGTAGTAGCCACCATTGTAGGTCAATGGACATGGGATGCCTGGCAACCGCGACCGTCTGGCACAGTCCCGAAACTTTTATATGCCCTTATGTTATCTATATCTAACATGGAGTTAGAAATAAGTAACTTCAAGAACAGAGACAATATCAGAGGATGAAACCAGATGAATAAACAGACGAAACAGATAGCAGCAGTCCTGCTGGTTCTTGCAGCCGTTCTTGCCAGCGGGTGCACCGATGATATGTCTGCGGACCAGATCGCTGCCAGGATGGAGGCGAAGCAGGAGAGCATAGAGGACTTTTCAGCCACGATGGTCATGACATCGTTTGCCGGGGAAACCGAAACCACGCGTGCAAAGATCATGACCAAAATGCCGGATAAAACCCGCTCCGAATTCATCGAGCCAGCCGAATTTGCAGGCACGGTGATGGTCAGAAATGGCAGCATGATGTGGATGTATGACCCTGCAAAGAATCAGGTGACGAAGATGGAATTCCCTGATATAGGGGATGAACCGTTTGAGATGGATTATACCGAACTCGTCAGGGATCTTCTGGACGAGAACGACATATCCCTCGAAGGCACCGAGGATGTTGGTGGACGGAGCACTTATGTGATTGATGCAACGCCCAAGAATGAATCTAATCGTGAATTCATCTCTAAGACACGCGTATGGGTCGATCGTGAAAACTGGATGCTTCTCGGGACGGAGATGTACGATGCGGACGGCAATCCCCTGGTGAAGGTCGAATACAGGGATGTAACGTTTAACACCGGCATCCATGACCGCGAGTTCATATTCGAGATTCCGGAAGGCGCCGAGGTTGTAGAGACGTCGTTTGAGGATATGATGCCCAAGGAGATGACGCTTGAGGCGGCGAGGGCGAACCTCACGTTTGCTCCGAAGACGCCGTCGTACCTGCCGGATGGATATGAATTCGACCATGCAATGGTGATTGGTGGCACGCGGGAGGTTGTATCGCTGCAATACACGAACGGAGATGTGCGATTGCATCTCTCGGAGTGGATCAGCGACGATACGGAACAGTCCGGAATGACAATGGGCGAACCCGAGATTGTGAGCATCAACGGTACCGACGGAGAGCTTACGTCGATGTTCGGCATGAACACGCTTCAGTGGAGCGCAGATGGCATCAGTTATTCGCTGACAGGTGTGATTGAGAAGGACGAGCTGGTGGACGTAGCGGAGTCGCTTGTATGACTCTGCACTTTTTTTGTTTATGTGAGATAGGGGGAGATTCGGATGAAAATAAGAACAAATAAAAAGATTTTACTCTTTTTAGGAATTGGTCTGGGGCATGTTCTGTTGGGTGCGCTTGTGTTCCGGTTCCAGGCAGATAA
>QBUV01000094.1 GCA_013572355.1 Candidatus Methanogaster sp. | reverse complement strand
TTGTTTGTATCCATAAGACCTTGGATCAAACCCCGGATCTAACTGGAGTAAACAATTTCCCATCGTACTCAAATGTGCCCAACTATCCTCTCCTAAAGCCATTTCAAAAGCTTCTTTGAGTAATGGGATCGGATCCGATATTTTCGCTTTTTCATCGGTTGTTAATGAACTCTTTAATTCCGTTTCATTTCCCCGGATGGAATCTTTAGGTGTTAGATTTTCAGTATAAATGAATATGTTGCATGCCTTTACGAATGCCTTTGGTGTTGTGCTTTTACCAATCCCCATCACAAGAATGCCACTTTCACGGATTCTAGTTGCAAGTCTTGTATAATCACTGTCACTGGAAACGATACAAAAACCTTCTACTGAACCGTCATGAAGGATATCCATTGCATCAATAATCATAGCACTATCTGTGGCGTTCTTGCCAACAGTATAACGGAATTGTTGGATTGGTTGAATTGCAAGATTATTCAAAGTCTCTTTCCACCTATTCATATTTGGTGTAGTCCAGTCGCCATAAATACGTCTTATCGTAATTGGTCCGTGTTTACCCGTTTCAGCTAAGATTTTTTCAATTAGAGTCGCTTGTGCATTATCTCCATCTATCAGCAAAGCAATTTTTATCTTATTGGTATCATTAAATTGGTCAATCATATTTGGATCACTCTCCTATTACCGCTCAATAAATTTAAAAACATTCTTCCAATAACTTTGAGGAGTGACAATTCCCGCCCCCGGTCTATGAATACACTCATAAGTATTATACTTGGGAGTGTACTATACGGCTCGTGGCGAGCCCATAAGGCACGGCAGTTCCTACACATTGTCATGACGCGCTCGTCCCCAGTCCAAATGCATCCGCCAGTTCCGCGCCCGCTTCCCCGATCCCGAGCAGACGCTCCTTGACCGTCGAGATCGACATGTATTTCTCAGTCCTTGTGCCGTCGTCCGATTCGATCTTTATCACGAATTCGTCCTTTGCCGCCCCGTGTGCGATACATTCGTTTGCGAATCTGCCGTATTCCGCGAGCATGACCTTCAGCGCATCAGAGGCGAGCGGCTCTCTGATCACATTCATGCCATTAAACGTCAGTCTCACAAGCGTCGCAACCTCGCGTTTTTCTGTATCCAACACATAACCGATCACCGCGTGCATGAGACCGGTGGCACCATCGCTATCGATCTCTTTTGAGACCAATTCGTCTCTTGTCAGATTGACCGGCTCTGCACCTTCATACACTATCGAATAATCATCGGTGGCAGTTTTCATCTCGATGCGGACCATTTTTGCTCCCCTTCTGTCTTTAAATTCTGCGGTTACCTGGTTATTCGAGTAGGTGACATCAGCCAAACGGTGATGCGACATGTCCAGCATCTTCACAGTTTCTTCACTGTGGAATATCCCTGCCTTTCTCGGTACCGGAATTGCGAACGAACCTACCAGCTGCTTCACAGTGACCGCATCCTTAAACCGCAGTTCATAAGCGAATGATAGCTCGCCCAGATCTGCTTTGAACTCGCCGTGGAGTCCCTTTTTCCCCTCCGATTCGAGCGAATATGCAAATCTGGCGCCATATACTCCGAATTCGAGAAACGGACTGACTATCTTGCAGATACGCTCCGCGTTGAGGTCGATCTTCTCAGCCAGATCAGTTAGTGATGCACCAGACTCGGAATCGATCTTTGCCTTCTGTTGATCCACGCAGGATGCACACACATCTATGACCGCATTCTTGCAGACCTGCATCTCATCGGTGCCGCCATCCCTGACGATCTCGTTCATCTGCCTCGTCACCTCGCTTTCGAACGTTCTCAGCCCGGAAATTTTCCTATCCTTCGCATGGTGGCTCTCTTCCACTTCGTTATTAGCCGAGATGATCTCGTCTTCAAGCGGAACGACCGCCGCGGTCACGTCCAGTAGAGCCTCCAGATCGTGAATGAAATCACGCTTCGAGGGGAGTTTTACAGAGTCCTGATATAGATATTTCATCATAACACCATCCGTGCGATCCCGTACATATCATCGTACACCCGTTCTGCAGCGATGCCTGATATCTCGAATATGATAGCTTCGGTGGTGAGGTACGTATCGACGCTATCGCGCAGACAGCCGACAGTCACGTCATCGCCCTTGCCAAGCGCTGCATGGAGATGGATGCTCGGGTCCCCGTCCTTCCAGAGGATGTTTCCGATACCGAGTATCTCGCAAGCGCCCGCGATCGAGTGCCACATCGGATCCGGCGGGACAGTGTCCTCCTTCGGTCCGGTCACGACCTGCATATTCTTAACAGCCCCTATCAGCATGAAGAATGCCTGCTTGATCTCTTCTGATCTTGCGAGTTTGACGAGTTCGTCGAGCAGATCTTCATCATGATCGATGCGTGCGATGAACACTCTGCCAATCGCGCCCGCTGTGTAGTCCATCTCATCCTCATCCGGTCACTGGCAGGTGCTTCTTTATGCCATCGATCAACTCTCTGTGACCGAATGGCTTGGTGATGTATTCATCGACACCGACAACATGCAGACCGATCATCTTATCGATGGACTGCGCCTTTGCTGTGAGCATCACCACTGGAATATCCTTCGTTTCCTCATTTTTACGGATTGATTCGTACACCCCCCAGCCATCGATATCTTCCATCATAATATCCAGCAGGATCAGATCGGGTTTTGTATCTTTGAGCATGTCCAGCGCATCTCTGCCGCTGTAAGCTGGCAGTACCTCATAACCCTCATTTTCAAGCACCAGTGTGATCAGGTCTACCGTATCCGGTTCATCGTCCACAGCCATAATCCTTACACTCATGTAATAGATACATTCTGTAGCAGATACATAATAAAGTAACCCTTCATCCAATGATAGAAACGTTTATGTGACATCGCCAGAGATAATGACGTCAATGGCTAAAAAGAAAGCAAGTGGCAGCGGACTCATGTCTTCTGCGGGTCTGATGAGATATTACGATGCAGACGAGACCGCGATACGCATCAATCCAAAGACTGTGGTTATAATCGCTGCTGTCGCTGGCATATTCGCGATCGCTCTTGGGTTTCAGTACGGAACCTGGCCCGGTTAAAGGTACTTCACCATGTATGCGCCCTCGCGCACATAACCGCGCTTCCTGTAATACTCACGCACGCCGATACCACTTGTAACAGCGATTTTTGAAAATCCGTGCTTGGACGCAAGATCCTCTGCGAAAGCTAGCAGTTCGCGCCCGTACCCCCTATGCTGCCACTGGTCCCTGTGAGGACGGGATTCTGCATCCAAGGGCACCATCCGCCCATACACCACCAGTTCACGCACGAGAGCAGCGTTCGCAAGTTCTATCCGGTGCGGAGAATCCGGAAACCGCAGCCGCAGAAAACCGATCAGGATGTCGTTTCCCACGTCTTCAAACGATATGAAGTGCTCGGTTCCGCCACATGCACTGTACGTCTCGATCAACAGTTCGATCTTCTCAGGCACTCTTCCGCGCAGCGATGCATGTCCGACCTCGCGGCACCTGATGCACCTGCATGACCCCCCCATCGACCGAAGCTGCTCTTCTGCAAGCTGGCGGATGTTGCTCTTTGTGACGCCTGCCGCGATCTGCTGCGCGGGAATGTCCCGCTGGATCCGCTGCAGCCGCACCCATTTCGGAAGCACACTCTTGATATCTGCGAGCAGCTCGGTTGCTGAAACGTTATCAAGCGAGTGGTAGCTCCCATCCTTCCACCACCGGTGGAGCACGGTTCCCTCGGTGACGAGCGTGGGATAGATCTTCAGGTGGTCAGGGCAGAATAAAGGATCGCTGAAGAGCGTCTTAAACATGTTGAGATCGTCGTCGGCATCAGATCCGGGAAGCCCGACCATTATATGGAATCCGACCTTAAGCCCGCTGTCACGCAAACGCTTGTTGGCAGCGATTGCGTCCTGCACGGTATGCCCGCGGTTGATCTTCTCGAGCACGCGGTCATAAATGCTCTGAACCCCTACTTCCACCTTCGTTGCGCCCATCTCGAGCAGGCGGTCGATCTCCACTGTGGACAGATAGTCAGGGCGGGTTTCAAAGGTGATCCCGATATTCCTGACCGCGGCAGTCTCGTTTGTGGCGATTACGGATTCGGTATTGAGATCAGTATCGAGATCGATATCCTGATCCGCCGCGCCCGCGCCGCCGAAATCATTCATAGCCGAAAGCGACCTCCCGACGAACCACTGCTGGTAATCCGGCGGGCGGGCTGTGAACGTCCCGCCCATCACGATCAGTTCAACCTTGTCGACCGGATGCCCGATGCTATACAACTGCCGCAGCCGGACTGCCACCTGCTTGTACGGGTCGTATCCGCACTGGATCGCACGCATCGTGGCCGGCTCCCGTCCCATGTAACTCTGCGGTGTCCGGAATACGGATGCGGGACCGCCCGGGCACGGGATGCATGCGCCATGCGGGCACGGGTACGGCGAGGTCATCACAGCAACCACGGCAACGCCTGATATCGTGCGGACCGACTTTCGTTGCAGCAGAAGGATCGCGCGGGCACGCTCATCCGCAGAGCAGAGCATAAGGATCTCCGAATTCTTTGGGAGGCTCGGGAGTTTGTACTTTGCGCTGACCCGCTTCTTGGCGGCATCAAGCTCACGCTCGCTCACTATCTCGTGATTCAGGATCTGATCAAGAATCTCGCGGCAGGCTGGTTCGAACATTTGTGCATCTGTATCATCGTGGTTGCATCTTAACGGTCGCGTGGGGTTATGGGAGTTGTTTGCCGGTCAGGGATTGCGAAGCGGCATAATGAAACCACGAGACGCCAGATCACCCGCCGAGTTCCACGCTCGCTCTCCGGTTCGCCCAGCACTGGATGTTCACAGCAACAGGAAGCGATGCGGTGTGGCAGTGCGCATACTCGATATGCACGGCAAGCGCGGTGATATCTCCGCCAAGCCCCATCGTGCCGATGCCGAGTGAATTGATCGCATCGAGCATCTCCCGCTCGAATTCACCCATAACGCAAGCATCGACGGCAGAGCCGTTAACGCAAGCGTCGATGCCGGAGGCGTTATTGCAGATTTCACGCAGTAACGCCTTCTTTGCAAGACGGGCTGCCTTGTCAAAGGATCCGCCGATCCCGACGCCAACAATAACAGGGGGGCACGGCTTTCCTCCGGCATCTGCGACTGTCTCGAGGACGAACCGCTTGATATCCGCTACCTGCGAGGGGTTAAGCATCGCAAGCCGGCTCACATTCTCACTTCCGGCACCTTTCGGCAGCACAGTAATTCTTATGCGGTCTCCCTCGTTGATATCGAGAATGATGTCGGGAAGTCCGATTCCAACGTTTCCGGATGCTTCTCTCGTGACCGGATGCACCGCGTTTGGTCGGAGCGGTACGATCTCGGTAGCTTTTGCGACGCCGTCCCGTATCGCATCTTTGATGTCAAAATTAATCGTGCAATCCCTTCCGATTTCGACAAAGAATATCAATATCCCGGTATCCTGACAGATCGGAACCTTCCGCATCGCTGCGAGTTCGATGTTCTCAAGAATCGCCTCGATCTGCGCTCTTGCAGTGGGATCGGTCTCGCGCCCATGCGCATCCGTTAGTGCTGCCGTCACGTCGTCGGGAAGCCGGGTCTCAGCCCTCAACAGCAGGTCAACGACGCTCTGCGCCACGTCTTCGTACGTAATATCTCTGCCCATGCCCATACCGCTCCCCCCTACTGTGTTTGTCTCTCCTGCTTCGCGGTCTTGCAAACTGCTTTCGCCCTCTATTTCTGCCGGATATTGCATGTTTCTTATCCTTCGATCTCTTTGCCCCTACTTTTGCTTTTGCTTCTGTTTCCAGACTTCCTATCTCTTTTGGCTTTTCAACCTCTCTCGGCTTTCTTGCTTCTTCCACCTCGCTCGCAGTCTCCTCAACAACGATGCCGCGGGGTGCGTCCATCGTGCCGTCCACTACCGCGCTGCGATGGATATTGATAGCCCGTGCATGGAGATCGCCAAGTACGTGGTTGCCACTGCCGATGCTGATGTTACCACTCGCATCGATATTCCCATGAACAGTACAATTTTCACGGATCGTGACGTTTTTAGCCCTTATGCTCCCGAATAAGGTTGTGTTGCTGCCCATAGCTACCGATTCTGCACGGATATTGCCTTGCAGCCGGCAGTCGTCTCCGATATATGCGGGCTTGCCTGTTTCGATCGCGCTGAGCGTTATTCTGGATTTTGCAGGCAGTACCATCATCGGAGTATCGGCACTATCCGAATCATCGGAAAATAGATCATCCAATGCTCTTTCCACCTCTTCGTCCTTGCCGCTGCGTATCAGCTCACTCAGGTACAGATACAGGAAGATGATGAGCGGTATCGGGTTTCTGATCGTGATCCAGCCCCTCGCCTCGAACCCGTCCTTGATCGATACATGATCCCCGATGTCAAGATTGCCTGCAACAGCGAGTTTGCCATCGATCTTCGTAAACTCACCAAGATGGGCGTCGCCATTCGCACGCACCGTGCCTCCGATCTCAGACCTGCGGTCGATGTAAACATCCGAACGTGCAGAGACCTCGCCATAGATCTTCACGTTCTCACCGATCGTGATCTCATCTGCGATGATGCCGTATTCGATGCTGGTACCGCCACCGATGATCGCACCGCCGTCAACCACAATGGTACGCTCCTCCATCCTGGTGCCGTCAGGGACGACGAGTGTTTGTGGATCGAACATGTATGCCTCGATGTATGCGCTTTATGAACTTATAATCTTTGCATTTTAAGGGCTCTGAAGGCATGGGTTGGTGGGATAGGGAACAAAAATAGAGAAGAGTATTATGGAACAGTCGCCAGAAAGATTGATGTTAGTGAGGAGTTCAGAGATTTCAGAGATCATGGATACGTTGTCTTCGATCCGGAGGATAGGATGAACCACACCAAAAAAGCACTCCAAAACGTCAGAGGTGATGTGTACACCGATCTTGCGACGCTGTACTGCTATTCAACCGATGCGAGCATCTATCAGGTCATTCCGTCTGCCGTGGTCTGTCCGGTAGATGCAGAAGACGTTAGCGTTTGTGTGAAGGCTGCAAAGGAACTTGGAATTCCTGTCACAGCAAGGGCTGCCGGGACCAATCTCGCAGGAAGCTGCCTTGGCAGGGGGATCGTTCTGGATGTCTCAAAGAAGATGAACCGGATTCTCGGCACTGTGGAGAAGGATGGGGAGTTCTTTGTGGATGTGGAGCCAGGAGTCGTAATAAATGATCTTCAGGAATATCTCGGCGAGACAGGGTTATTTCTCCCGTCAGACCCGTCGAGTTCTGAGATCTGCATGGTAGGCGGTAATATCGGGACGAAGGCGAGCGGAGCTACGTCTGTGAAGTACGGAACCACCGATGATTACGTGACCGATGTGGAGTTCGTATCAGCAGACGGCGAGATCATCGACACCGCCAGAGCAGAGACCATCCCGGACAGGATATCAGGCGGATTACTCGATCTAAAAAAGCAGATACTTGCTGACACCGACACAATCACACGTCTCGAATCGAAGAGGGACGTAAAGACTGCAAGCGGGTACAATATCAGGGCGATGCTTGATAATAGCCATATCGGCGGGATGATCGCACATCTGATGTCCGGAAGTGTCGGAACACTTGGAATCTTCACACGAATACGGCTGAAGGTTCTCCCGGTCGTATCGGGGACGGCTATCAGTGCGATATACTTCAAAAAGTTATACGATGCCGGCGATGCAGTCCAGCACATCAAGAAACTCGGTCCCGTAAAGATCGAGATGATGGACTCGACTTCTCTTGCAATCGTCCGGGCAGAGCATCCCGATATGGGTATACCTGCGAATGCACGCGCGCTCTTCGTTGAATTCGAGGGCGACGACCGGAAATCGAAGATAGCTGAGCTTGAGCGGATGATTCATGAACGGTATGATGTCTGTTTAATTTTTTCCGAATCAGAGGACGAAGAAGTTCAGGAAAGGATATGGGCTGTCAGGAAAGCGCTCGTCCCGATCCTGACAAACTATGATGAGGATATGAAGCCGGATGCGTTCATCGATGACGTTGCTGTCAATGTATCCGATCTTGCACCGCTGATATGCGATCTACATAAGATATTCGAGGGGTATGGCATAACTTCGGCAGTCTACGGACACGCAGGATCAGGGAATCTGCATATCAGACCGATGCTAAACTTAAACGACACAAAAAACATCGATCTGCTGCCTGAACTGGTGAACCGGGTATACGATGTCGTATTCAAGTACAACGGCACCATGACCGGCGAGCACGGGATGGGGCGGCTCAGGACGATGTTCCTCAAAAAAGAGTGGGGGGCGAGGATATACGGTTATATGCAGCAGATAAAGGAGATTTTCGACCCTGATGACCTCCTGAATCCTGATGTAATCTTCAGCGACAGGCAGATCACGGATGATATAAAATACCCAACAGAATATATAAACAAATTTGAAAAAAAGTGCATCAACTGCGGATACTGCAAATCGGTCTGCCCGATATCGATCACATTGAAAGGGGAATCAGGTTCGAGGTCGTTTCTACAGCTTGCAAGGTTCCGAAAACTCGAAAATCCCGGGCATGGCGAGTCACACAGTGCAGGAAAGATGCTTGATACCTGTCTCGGCTGCTTAAGGTGCGCGACCAGATGCCCGAGCCATGCGAGTATTGGAGAACTGCTCTTTTCCCAGAAAAGCCCGCCCCTTTATACCAGACAGGCGATGCGTACATGGGCATCTAATTACAACCGATTCGAGCGGTATGCGCGGTTCTTTGGGAGGATCGGAACTCCTGCGGCAGAAACGCTCCTTGGGAGGGATCTTCCGAAGATCAGGAGAGCACCGCTGGTACTCGATGAGTGTGTGCAGGAACAGAATCCGGATGCGATGAACGTCGCGGTGTTTGTGGGGTGTGCATCAGCGCTCTTCGACGATCAGGTCGCCTGCTCGATGATCCGGGTGCTTGCAAAGAGCGGATTCAATGTTTTCATCCCGGAGCAGCAGTGCTGCGGGCTTCCGATGATCGAGGAAGGGATGTACGATCTGGTAAAGGAGACTGCAAGGAAGAACGTCGCCGCATTCGCCGACGAGAGGTATGATGCCATCGTGACCTCCTGCGCCTCCTGCACCATGATGCTCAAGCGATTCGGGGAACTGCTAAAAGGGGACGAACTGGGCGACGCCGCGGCGAGAGTATCATCGATCACTTATGATATCGGCGAGTTTCTTGCAAAGCATCTTGACGACGGCATGTTGTCGGGAAAGAAACTTGATATCCGTGCAGCCTATCACAACCCCTGTCATCTCGCCGCTGCTGGCATTGGGAACGGGGGTGGGATACTTGCGAAGGTTGTATCAGAGTTTGTCGAACTCGGGGATGGGTGCTGCGGCGGAGCTGGCACATACGGTTTTTTGCATTCGGACATCTCTATGAGGATATTCGAGCGGAAACTTGACGACATCCGAAAGATCGATCCTGATGTGGTTGTCACCACCTGCCCGAGTTGCGAACTCCAGTTCAGGCACGGTCTCGAGAGGAACGGGGTGGACTGTGAGGTGCGGAATATTGTCGAGATTCTGGACCGGTATTACGATGAGAACAGGGTTTGAGATTTACGTCGGCTGACTGCGGTGTGGGTCAGATCTTGCAAGATGCCAGATACCGGATCGCCTCGACAACGCCTGCGCCATACTTGCCAGCGGTCACGAGATCGGCAGCAGCCGCAAGCGCAGGATGCGCATTTCCGACAGCAACCCCAAATCCAGCCGCGGCAAGCAGTTGCAGATCGTTTTCAGAGTCCCCGATGGCAGCAAAGTCGCTTGCATCGATACCCATGAGACCAGCTATCCGGAAGAGTCCGGTTCCCTTGTCCACATTCTTGCTCTTTAGATGGATGGCGTAACCGGAATCCACAACCTCGATGTCCTCACCAATGATCTGCCGCGCATCCGCGGCATCAAAGTTCCTCCGAAGAGCTATCTCGGTCTTCCTGTACTCTGAATCGAGTTTTTGGATATGTGCACCGAGATGTTTTGTCAATGCATCAAACGCACGCTCACACGCATCGATATCGCCACCGTAGTACTCCTTGCCATCATATTCAAGCGAGATTACGCCGCCGTTCTCTGCTATAATCTGCCCGCCGGTTCCGATCAGTTTTGCTGCCGCCCTTGCAAAGCAGAGCACGTTACCAGTAGCAAGCACGATCGGGATATCGAGCGAGCGAAGGCACTCCACTGCGCGGCAGTCGATGCTCCGGTCATTGTGCGTCAGCGTGCCATCGATATCGATCGCAATAGCCTTGATCATATATCGAATAGCCCCTCTGGTGTCACTGTGTATAGTGCCTCGCCGTCCGGAAGGTTGGGTGAGTCGACCAGTTTTGCAACCCGCTTGTCACCTTTCGATTTCCGCAGATATAGCCGGAATGTCGAGGTGTGCCCGAGAATGTGCCCGCCGATCGGCTTTGTCGGATCGCCGAAGAACGCATCCGGCTTTGACATCACCTGATTGGTTATAAAGACCATCGCATTGTTCAGGTCGCCAAATCGCATGAGGGCGTGCAGATGCTTGTTTAATTTCTGCTGCCTATCAGCAAGCGTGCCCCTGCCGACATACTCTGCCCGGAAGTGCGCTGTCAGCGAATCCACAATCAAGAGGCGTACTGGCTTATCGGTATCCCGGAGCGAATCTGCAAGTTCGGATGCGGTGTCCACGAGAAGGACCTGATGGTTGGAGTTGTATGCACGGGCAACATGGATGTTTTTCAGGAATTCCTCGGGATCATACTCGGTTTCGTATCTCTTTGCCGCCCCTTCCACCATGCTTGCGATCCGATCCGGTCGAAATGTGTTCTCTGTGTCGATGAGGATTACAGATCCGTTCAGTCCACCCAAGCCAACCGGCAGCTGCACATTTACTGCAATTTGATGTGCTATCTGCGTCTTTCCGGAACCAAACTCGCCATACACCTCTGTAATCGCCTGTGTTTCAAATCCCCCGCCCATCATGTTGTCAACCTCGGTGCATCCGAGCTTGAGTTTGCCGATCTCCTTCCTGCGCTCGAGGATGGCATCTCCGGTCTCGAATCCGCCGACATCGGCAGAGGTTCGTGCTGCTGCGATGATCTTGACCGCGGTCGATTCCCCGATTTCCGCGGTTGCTGCAAGTTCTGAAGGCGACGCAACAGCAATCGCCTCGATTGAATTGAATCCCGCATCCTTCAGTTTCTCAGCGGTCGCAGGACCAACGCCCGGAAGTTCCTCTATGGATATTTCGTTCATGATAATCTAGATCAAACTGTTTTTGGGGGAGTATTAACCGTTTGGCATGAGCGGGGTGAAAGTGAAAGTGGATGTGAACCACGCAGCACCACAAGCCGCTCGCCCGGGCATCGGATGCTCGCCACCTCGTACACCAGAAGACCCACCGACGCCATGCGCTCACGCACCGCCTCGATGCCGGTCAGTGACGAGAGCAAGAGCAGGATGCTTCCGCGGTCTGCGAGAAATGCTGGCGCATGTTTGAGGAACCGGTTGATGACCGCCCGCCCATCAGCCCCGCCGTTCCATGCACGATCGAGCCAGCCATCGACCCGCTCGGCTGGTGTGGTTGGGAGATACGGCGGATTGAAGATGATCAGATCAAATCTGCCCCCGATCCCTCTGAAGAGATCCGCACGAACAACCGGCACACGGTTTGCCCTGGCGCAGGTTACCGCGTGGGGGCTGATGTCGGTTGCTGCGTATCGGTGTTCCGGCGCATCTCGCATCATAGCCGCTGTCACGATCCCTGATCCGGTGCCGATCTCGATGATGCGCAGGCGCCGATTCGATCCCGCGATCTCGTTTAGTGCGGCATCGATCAAGAGGTACGAGTCCTCTGCCGGTTCGTAGACGGTATCTGCGAGGTGGATCTGGTAGCCGGGGTGGGTTGAGTGTTCTAACATGGTCAGTCTGAACTTCAGAAGGGTTGTTCGGTTTCAACGGCTATAAACGTCACACTATAAACCGCGAAAGATCATGACACCACCGCTTTTCGCCTGAGCAGCCGGTGGTACGCGACTGCGAACCGGTGCGCCTCATCCCGGATCTCCTGAACAAAGAGCGATGCTTTGTCTTTCCGGTCAGCAGGCAGGGGATGGGTGAGACCCGGCACATAGATCTCTTCCTCACGTTTGGCGATGGAGATGATTGGAATCCTGAGTCCGAGTCTTCCAACCTCCCCGCGGGCTGCCGATAGCTGCCCCTTCCCGCCATCGATGATTACCAGATCCGGGAATTCGCCAGCTTCCCTTTTCAGGCGTGAGTACCGCCTCCGCACGACCTCCGCGATGGCAGCGAAATCGTCGATCTTCTCGACCGTCCTGATCTTGAACCGCCTGTAATTCCGTTTATCCGGCTTTCCTGACCTGTACTGCACCATCGATGCGACCATCGACGTGCCTGAGAGGTGGGAGATGTCAAAGCACTCGATGACAGAGGGGACGCGGGAAAGCCCGAGAAGGTTCTTCAGCGCCTCAAGTTTGATCTGCCCGCCAAAGAATGAAATCTCGATATTCTTCCCGACAAGATCAAGCAGCTTCTTCTTCTCCCCCCGCTTCGGGACCGTGATCCTGACCCGCCGCCCGCTTCTTTCGGATAGGAAATCCGGGATCACATCACTTACCTGCGAGGGCAGGATCAGTTCGGGCGGCGGGTCGTGCTCTGAGTAGTACTGCACAAGGAACTCGTCGATCACCTCCTCGCGCTCATCGAAGACGAACTCCTGCTTGTCTGCGAGCATGCCCTTGTACACGTTGAAGAGCATGAGATAGACCTTACAATCGCTTTTCACGTAGTTGACGACATCCTCATCGTACTTCTTCTGCCGATCCACATACTGGCGCTCGGAAAGGTGTTCGATGGCAGCGATCTGGTTTCTAAGTTCTAACGCCCGCTCAAATTCCTGTTCCGTCGATTTTTCTGCCATCTCCTGCGATAAAGACCGGATCAGGTCGCTCGTATTCCCGCGGAGATGCGACTGCGCCCGGGAGGCCTGCTTGTGGTACTCTTCGGTGCTGATCTTTCCGATGCACGGCGCGCTGCACGACCCGATATGGTACCTGAGACACGCCCGTTTCGTGAGTCTGCGACATGACCGCAGCTTAAACGTCTTCTTAACGACCGAAAGGATATAGTCGCGCTCCTTTGCAGTGACAAACGGACCAAAGAAACTGCCGCTTCCGCCCAACCTCCGTGCAATCCCGATACGCGGAAATTCCTCGTCCGTGATATGGATATATGCGTAACTCTTAGCATCCTTAAGGTCGATGTTGTATCTCGGCTGGTGTCGCTTAATGAGGGTGTTTTCAAGGATCAGCGCCTCAAGTTCACTGTCCGTTACGATGAAATCGACAGAATCTGCTTTTTCTACGAGGACCTCGGTCTTTGGGTCGCGCTCGCGTCTCTGGAAGTAACTATGGACGCGTTTTTTGAGATTCTTTGCTTTCCCCACGTAGATTATGTTATCAGCGGCATCTTTGAAGAGATAGCATCCCGGGTCTTCCGGGAGTCCTGATGGATCGATCATGTTTCTTTCAGAGTCGCTTACACGCGGTCTGGTAGATATACTGCGAGCGGGATTAGCAATGAATCTTACGGATCAGGGGTCTGGCTGAGGTTGTTAAAAAAATAAAAAAAGAAAAAGAGGGGACGAATCTGCAGGTCCGCCCAGAATCGTGTAGGGCTGTGCAAGTCCTTGATATGTACATCAGCCCACATATATAAATCAGTAATCCAAGAGCGGGGTGAAAGTGAAATCTTCTTACGACTCCCACTTCGATTCCATCCACCGCGGGATCTGCCCTGAATCAGGAGGTCCGATCATCACGGTAAGCCCGGTTTCATCCTCAACATCCCCTTGCAGCCGTGCAGCAAGTCCCGGAAGGATCATTGTGCCGTGGTCGGTCTTCTCCTTCACATCAAAACCGGCCGAATCGAACATAGCCTTGATCTTTGCCGCAGTGAGCTGTCCGCCCGCTACCGCAGCCTCGACGCCGATGCCGTCGGTGTCCACCACGCAGAGATAGCAGTCGATGTCATTGGACGCCAGATCGCTCTCCACCGTGTAATATGTCAGCGCAAAGTTCGCTGTTACGAAGACAGGCGACTTCCGGTCAGGCGATCCGACCTCAAAGACACCTGCATCGACCATCACCGGCTTTCTCGGGTCGGTGTAGACCGTGTCCCTGATATGCAGTTCGGGAAGAAGCGAGTACGGCTCGATGCTGTGCATGATCATGATGTCCCCGTACCTGACCGTGAAGATCGATGCAAGCACGCTCTCCCAGTATGCCGCACTTATGCCATCGGAACGTTCCCACACCGTCATGGGAACCGCCATCAGCGGATATGCGATATCGGTCTGCCCATCGATCCCTGCACGCCTGATCTTCAGGAAGTTCTCAAAGGAGTCCCGCAGCCCGTCTGTCGGAAACGTCCCCGGATCGAGCACGAGATCGGTGATGCCCGCCGACGCAAACGTCAGTGCAAGCGATTTCAAGGCATCCGGATCGTTTGGCGCAGAGAGCACCACAGGGACGTTATGTGTGAGTGCAAGCTCTGCAACATCGCGCCAGTTCTCTGTGGTCGCAGCATAGATCAGCGGCTTTCGATCGGCGGCAACGGCAAGTCCTGCACCGAGAATCTCCGGATCAAGCGAGCAGAGTAGGAGCGGCAGTTCGGTCGTTTCCATCACCTTCGCGGTCGTTTGCGCGAACTGATCCGCATCACCGGACGTGCATCTGATCGCAACCGCGTCAAGCGTCAGGAATTCGCCGATATAAAATTTTTTGTAGTTCTGGATATCGTTGACACGCCCCACCAGTTCTTCTTCGCTCATCGTGTCCCACACGTCATAAGCGAAGGCGGTTTTATTAAAGAAGGTCAGCTTGTGCCGATACAGCACATCATCCCCGCCGATGGTGATCGCATGGTCGCCGGTTCCGATTACGACCTCGCGTATCTCAGGCGCAAGCAGATCGACGAGCGTGTTATAATTATCGTTATATTCTTCACCGAGCAGGGGCGGGCACTCCTCTGCCTTCATCGACCGATCGATCAGATGCGAGGCAAACGCCATGCATGTCGGTTCCCCACAGTCCCCGCAGTTCGTCTTCGGCAGGTATTCGTAAGCCTGCAGAGGGCTGTTGATCTTCATATCAATATGCCGTTGTCTGCCCACCAAGCCGTGTACGATCGATCTTGATGCCTGTCGGAGTCGTGATCACCATATCCTCGCCGAGTCCTGCAATATCCCCATGAACATCACTTACCACATCACGCAGGTCACGAAGCGCGCGTTCGAGTATCATCTTGTCCCGCTTTATCAGCGAGATATCGACAATCACGATATTTCCGTCGTATATCTCCTTTCTTAGATCGGGAATTCCATCGAGATTGCTCAGTTCCGCAACACGTATGTACGTCTCCGCCGGCGCATCTTCTATGACCTCATCGTAGTCATCGAGACTGATATTGTGATACTTATCAGGGTCTACAGATTTTTTCGGCATCGGCGGACCAAGTATCCTTTCTATAATATTTCTATTGGCCATGAAATCACCTGTGTAATTATGTTAATCTATAACATCCTTCTATATTAACCTATTCGGTTTACAGAGCTGCTGCCGCCGCCCATAACCGATCACAGTTCCCACCCCGTCGGCTGATTCTGCTCGGGATGCATCTGGCACATCTGCCCTCTGCCTTCGATAAAGTAAAAAAGACCTGTAGAACATCTGTCACAGGTCTTGCAAGAGTCTGTGGTATCCACCTCTTTCACTTCAGCCGTCTAATGCAGGCAACTGCAAAAAGTCCAGCGATAACAGAGAGAACCCCGAAACCCGGAACAGATTCCGGATGCGCGGCATCAGTTCCAGTCTCCGTCGCAGGATTGTTTTCCGTTGCACTGGTATCATCAGGGGGTGCGGCGGGCGCGTCTTCGGAAGTGTCGCCGCCGGTATCTGTATCTGCCACACTGGTTGGCGTGGTGGCTGGGGTGCTGTCTGCTACCACAGTCTCGACTGGTGATGACTCCGGGTTTCCGGTAGATCCCTTAACTTCCGGAGCTGCGCACTCTTTTTCGGTATATGCATAGCCCCACCATCCATTCTCAGAAACCCTAAACTTAATCCAATCGCCAAGCAGTTCCGCTCGTTCAAAGCGCGAAAAGGATATCGTGTTGGCGTTCCTGAGTTGGATCATCGTACCTGTGATCTCTTTCACCTCAAAGTCCCCGTACTCATCGCCGATCTCAATCTTCTTCGGATTATCCGAGTACTGTCTCACCACACTCAGTATCACGACATTGGAATCGGTTCCGCGGAACGCCGAATCAACGTGGCACGTGAAGAGGGTAATGTCCTCCACATCGTCGATGGTCTCGTTGTACACGAAATAGTCCCCTGGTTGGAGAACCTCATCGTACACAGCTTCACCATTTTTATAAATATTTAGATACACTTTATTACCTTTGAGATCAACCTGCGATGCCACAAGACTGTACCCTTCCTTAAGCTCCCAGATCTCGCCGGTTGCCAGGGTCTTCTTTGTATTGCCCTCCTCCGGCGCATCATATTTGTCGAAACAGATCAGTATCTTACTCAAGAGATTCGCCTTATCCGGATCGAGCGAGCGGTATTCGCAGCCCATGAACCAGATAAACCGCATAGTAGGGCCCTTGCACGTATTTGTCGTGTAAACCGCATCGTCTTCTTTGATCGTCCCGTTACTGGCGAAGTGGAGGTCGAGGAATTCTACAGTGGCGTTGGGGAGCGGCTTCTTAATAGAATACTGCAACGCCGAGAAATTAAACCCATCGAGAATCATATCAGAACCGGTTGTGATCGATCCCGGCATAGCCCGTATCTCTATCGGTTTTGCAGATACGGTGCCGGTACATAGCGCTACGATCGATAGCACCAGCATTATGCTGATAGTTATCGATTTTAAAGTGTTATTTCTGTCCATTTTATTTATACCTCATACGCTTTTGTTACATATATAGTAGTTATTGCTGCTACTTCCAAAACACAATAATTTCATGTCATATAAAACTTTCGCCGACTCCTGATAAATCATTCAACAAAAACTTTTAATAGTATCAATAAGTAGCGTAGGACATGGACTCTACTGATACTAAATCCATACTCGAGACTGCTATCCGGTTTCACGGACACCAGTGCCCCGGACTTGCGATGGGGCTACGGGTCTCTCTGGTTGCGTTGAGAGAACTGGGGAAGCCTGCTAAGGACGAGGAGATGGTCGCAATCGTCGAGAACAGCTCCTGCGGCGTGGATGCCATCCAGGTGCTGACTGGCTGTACGTTTGGCAAAGGAAACCTGATCTTCAAGGATTATGGTAAATACGTCTATACGTTCATGAACCGTGAAAACCAGAAGGCAATTAGGATTTCCGTCAAGGAAGGGGCAGTCATAACGGACAAACATCATCTGGACCTCTTCGCCAAAGTCAAAGAGAAAACAGCAACTCCTGCTGAAATGGAGGAGTTCAAGCGGTTACACATCGAAAAAAGTAATGCGCTACTGGATCTCCCGGAAGCGGATCTTCTGAGCATAGAGGTGATCACTCCGGAACCGCTACCGATGGCGCATATCCACGAATCGATATGCTGCGATAGCTGCGGCGAACCTGTGATGGAGACGCGGATCCGGCTTCTGGACGGTGCACCACACTGCATCCCGTGTTTCGAGGAGTTGATGAAATGAGGCGGATACTGATCGCATCATTGATACTGATCGCATCCGCAATAATCTGCCTCTGTCTGCTCACGCCCGCAATCAGTGCTGCTGCGGAGCGAGAGGTCAGGATCGCAGATAAAGCAGGCGATTGGGGAAATCCGTCCCCGTATCTGGCTTATTCACGGGGACCTGGATACGTGAGGATGCATTTCATCTTTGATACGCTTGTGTGGAAGAATGAGACCACGGGTCCGATTCCCTTGCTGGCAGAAGACTGGGAATACTCTCCCGAAGAAGATGTTTACGTCTTTAATCTGGCAGAGAATGCAAAGTGGCACGACGGTGAGCCAGTGACTGCCGATGATGTCGCCTTCACCATAGCGTACATGAAGGAGCATCCTTATGGCTGGACAGTTCTCGATAGCGTTGACAGGGCAGAAGTGATAGGTCCGCACACGGTTAAGATATACATGAGCGGCCCGTATGCGCCGTTTATGGAGGATATCGGCGGCACGATGCCGATTCTGCCAGAACATATCTGGAAAGACGTTGCAAACCCGATGGACTTTGTGGAGGCGGGTGCCTTCATCGGATGCGGTCCTTTCAAGTACGCCGATTTCAGTAAGGAGCACGGAACATACCGGTACGAGGCATTCGACGAATATTATCTCGGAAGACCGATCATTGACCGGCTGATCTATGTGAAGGCAGGCGACCCACAGATGGCGCTTCAGCACGGCGAGGTCGATTTTGCTGATGTGAAACCTGATATGGCAGATACTATTGGAGGGCTTGGATTTGTCGTGATAGAGGGTCCGCATTACTGGAACAAGAACCTGATGATCAACCACAACAGGGAGCCGCTTGATAATATCGTATTCAGGCAGGCTCTTTGTTATGCGATCAACCAGAGTGAGTTTGTGGATAAATCTTTGAGAGGGCACGGAAAGCCTGCAAGTTATGGACTGATCTCATCTGAGAGCGTGTGGGCAAGCCCGAACGTTCCTGACTACCCGTACAATCCCGATAAGGCGAAGGAAATGATCTCAACGCTCGGCTACGTCTGGGAGGATGGCGTTTTCACAAAGGACGGTAAGCCCCTGCAACTTCAGGTGCTCGTCTCGATGATCGGTGTCGGTGGACAGCCCACGCCTGACCGGGACGGGGAGATCCTCAAAAACCAGCTCGAAAAAGTTGGAATACGGATCGATCTTACCTCCCTTGACACAAAGGTGGTCGATACAAAAGTGATCAACTGGGACTTTGATCTCGCAATCTCAGGACACGGTGGCATCGGCGGCGATCCAAAGATTCTCTACGAGAAGGTCGTGCAGGTTCCGGGAGCCAAGACAAGTCCGAATACTGCCAGATATAACAAGAGCGAGGAGTTAAACGAACTTCTGGACGATCTGATGCACGAGATGGATCCCGAAAAGAGGCTTGCTGCGGTCCATGAATCCCAGAACGTATATGCACGGGAACTTCCCGCGATCTCGCTGTATTACCCGACATGGTATTACGCATACAGTCCGGACGCCGGAGTCGAATGGTTCTACACGACCGGAGGAATCGCCAAAGGAATCCCGATCCCGCAGAACAAGATCGCTCTGATAGGGGATGGCGCTATGTCAGGTGAAATAGCAGAAGCAACAGAAACAACAGCCACAGAAACCGGGACTGCTGCAGAGGCGACCCCGATCGCGCCGGGTTTAGCGGTGATCGCAATTCTGACAGCATTCGCGATCGTGCAGATGAAACGCTCTAACAGGAAGCCATAACATGCGAAACAGGACGATGAAGATGGTAGTAGCCTATCTACTAACCATCTTTATCCTCCTTTTCCTCAATTTCCTGTTACCGCGGCTTCTGCCAGGTGACGCAATACTTGCGATGTACAGCGGTCACGAGACGTTGATGACTGAAGAGATGTATGCGGAACTCGTCAGGATGCACGGGCTCGACCTGCCGCTTCACGAACAGTTCTTTATATACCTCACAGAGCTCGCACACGGAGATCTTGGATATTCATACATCTGCCACGCATCCACTGCGGATCTCATAATGGGTGCGCTGCCGTGGACGCTGCTTCTTGTGGGAACCTCGTTTATTCTGTCAGCCGTTGCGGGAATCGTGCTGGGCGTTGAGAGTTCGTGGCGGCGCGGCGGACGGTTCGACAAAACGCTCCTCACGTTCATGCTGCTACTCGACGGCATCCCGTCTCTCGCAATCGGCATCACATCGCTTACGGTATTCTGCCTGTACTTCGGATGGTTTCCGAGTACAGGCGCAATGACACCGTACTCGGGTGCAGAGGGCATCGAGTATATCAAAGACGTCCTCTGGCACCTGGTGCTGCCGCTTGCAACGCTCACGCTCTCCATGATCCCTGGCGACTATCTCCTGATCAGGAACAGCATGCTGCTCACGATTCGCGAGCCCTACGTGCTCACAGCCCGTGCGAAGGGCATCAAAAATCGCAGGATAAAGTATCTTCACGCTGCAAGGAATGCGATACTCCCGTTCGCAACAAGGATCGGTATCAGGATCGCATACCTCATAACGGGCGCGCTTTTCATCGAAACTATCTTTGCATACCCTGGACTCGGGCTTCTGACGTATCATGCGATATCGAACCGTGATCTGCCACTGATGCAGGGGATTCTCACGGTATCAGTGATTCTGGTACTCCTGATTAACATTGTTGTTGACCTGATGTATAAAAAGATCGATCCGAGGGTTGGATATGCATATTAAACCATTCCAAGAGTTTGCAAAGGATAAAATCGGTGTCGCCGGACTCGTGCTAATCTTATTCTTATTCACAACAGCGATCCTTGCCCCGGTAATCGCACCACACGATCCATGGGATTACTCAGCCTCAGCGTTCCAGCCGCCATCGAGGGAACACCTTCTCGGAACCAATGATATCGGCTATGACATATTCAGCGAGCTTCTGTGGGCACTTCGAACCTCGATTCTCTTCGGAATAGCGGTTGCAACCATCACCTGCACGATCGGGATCGTACTCGGCGTCTCTGCCGCGTTGATCGGCGGGATGTATGACATGATCGTCATGAGGCTCGCTGATGCCCTGCTTGCGATACCAACGATCATGGTACTGATACTGATTGCAGCGTACTTCAAGCCGTCCACCACCGTTCTGATAATTGCACTCTCGCTTGTGCTGTGGCAGACCATAGCAAGAGGGATGCGGGCACAAACGCTCTCGCTTAAGACGAAGCTGTATGTAAAAGCTGCAAAGAACACGGGCGCACCGACGAGCTATATCATGTACAAGCACATCATGCCAGAACTCTTTCCGCTGTATGCTATGGGTTTTGTCACAAAAGCCCGGATCGCGGTCTTCATGGAAGCAGGCTTATCATTCCTCGGAATATTCGATCCGACCACAAAGAGTCTCGGGATCATGATGAGTTATGCGATGCGCTACCTAGATCCGTGTTTCGGCGTCTGGTTCAACTGGCTGCTTCCGCCAGTTGTCGCACTTTCACTGCTTATCATCTCGCTCGGACTCATATCTTACGCGATAGAGGAGATATTCGATCCGAGACTGCGGAGGAACAATGTCACTCCAATTTAAGAATCTGAATGTGCGGTACGGTGTATCAGGTTCGCCTGATGACCACATTACTGCCCTGGACAACATATCTATTAAAATAAATGAGGGAGAGTGCGTTTCCGTGGTCGGGGAGTCCGGTTCCGGAAAGTCGACGCTCGCACTCGCTTCCATGAAACTCCTGGCACCAAACGCTGTGATGACGGGGCAGGTTCTGGTGGGCGGCACCGATGTATCCGGTCTTTCCGATTCGGAGATGGAAACGATCAGGTGGAATGAGATCGCTATCGTGTTCCAGAATTACGGGGACGTGCTAAACCCGGTTCACCGGATCATCGATCAGGTCGCCGAACCGCTGATCAAGAACGGGGAATCCCGGAGTATTGCACGGGAGCGGTCCGAAAGGATGCTTGATTACTTAAAGATAAAAGCGGGGCGCGATATCCTGTACCCGCACCAGATCAGTGCCGGCGAACGCCAGCGGGTCCTGATGGCGATGGCGCTGATCACAGACCCGGGAATCCTCGTGCTCGACGAACCTGTTGCATCTGTCGATGCGATCACGAAATCGTACCTTGCCGAGGTGATAAACGAACAGGTGGATGCAGGTAAGGCGGTGCTTCTGATAACCCATGACCTCTCCTTTGTGCCCATCTGCTCTGATCGCTGCGAGGTGCTCTATTTCGGGAGCATTCTCGAATCCCTGCCATCCCATGAACTCCTGGATGCGCCACGCCATCCGTACACCCGTGCGCTTGTCCGGTCGTTTCCTATGATGGAGCGTGCTAAAGACCTTGCAGGTGTGAGGGGAGTTCCGCCATCCATGTTTTCCCGATCCAGCGAGCGTAGCTGTTGCATCTTCCAGCCGAGATGTACGCAGTCGATCGGTGTCTGCTCGCAGAAAGAACCGCAGGCGGTGCCGAGGGGGGATAGTAGTGTAAAGGAGGACTATGGTTATGTCGTCTGCCACCGCGGCGGCATAGCGACCATGGTATCTGTGAAAGACGTCTCGAAGTCATACAAAGACCTCCGGGTCTTAAGCGACATCTCTCTTACGCTTGACGAGGGTGAGATACTCGCACTCGTGGGCGAGACCGGCTCCGGGAAGACCACGCTTGCATACCTGATCGCAGGCACGATCAAGCCGGATAGCGGGGAGATTCTCTTTCGAGGGAGGGGGGTTTCAGATATCGACCGGAAAGAGTTTGCAAAAACGGTTGGGATCGTCTACCAGTCACCAAGGGACTCGATCAGTCACAGGTTCACGGTGTCTGAGGCGATTGCAGAGCCCCTGCACATACACGGAGAATTCGATGACGAATCCGGGGATAGGATTGAAAGCGCGCTTCGAGAGGTGCAACTGCCGGTTGATGAGTATTTTCTGCAGAAATATCCGCATGAATTAAGCGGAGGTGAGTTGCAGCGGGTGGCTATAGCACGTGCGCTGATAATGAAGCCACATCTACTCATCGCGGATGAATCGACGTCCTTCCTTGACTCGAGCGTCCAGGCAAAGGTTCTGAGGCTCCTCCTCGACCTGCAGAACGAGCGTGGCATCTCCATGCTCTTTGTGACGCACGACATCGGGGTTGCACGCAAGGTGAGCGACCGGATCGCGGTGCTGCATGGTGGCAAGATCGTGGAGAACGCGCCAGCACACCGTGTCATCGCAAATCCTGAGCACCCGTACACGAAACAGCTGATCGGGGTCGCGAAAGGCGGGGGTTGATTTTGTGTGCGGTATAGTCGGGCAGGCAAATTTATTATTTAAACCATTGTGGCGTAAAGGTAAATTATTTAGGAAATAATGATAGAGAGGTGAATTATGCCTGTATCAAAAAAACTCTCACAATTACTTGATAATATGGCACCTCAGGAACGTGCAGAAGTCGAGATCTTTGCGGCTTTCGTGATAGCACGGCGGAGTTTGCAGAATTTCTCGGTTCTGACTGACGAGATCTCAACTCAAGAACTTATGCAGCTCGTCATGGAATCCGGGAGTTTCGACTGGCTGGATGCCAGTTGCGAGGATGTTTACTCCAGTGAGGATGGTGAGGCAGTCAAATGGCTCAGCGAATCGTAAGGCGAGGTAGTATAGTTCTCGTTCGCTACCCGTTTACTGACCTTACCAACACAAAAGTCCGTCCAGCGGTGGTGCTTACGCCTGACCACCTGATGCGAAGATTTGATGACGTTCTCTGTCTTTTCGTCTCATCATCGATGCCCGCAGAATTACTCCCGACTGATTTCATCCTTGAACCAGGACATTCTTCCTTTCCGGGGGCGGGTTTGAAATATCGCTCGGTATTCAGGACGCACAAGTTGGCGTTACTCGATAGGTCGCTTGTATTGCGTGTTTTGGGGGAACTGGACAGGGATCTGATGAATGAAATAGAAGAGCGATTGCGGATCGCATTGGGACTTTGAGCTCGTAGATTATCTGAAACGAAAGAAATGAACATACCACCCCATAGAAAATGAGAGACACGCGATAACATGACCACAACTTGCTCTGCACCCGGAAAAATATATCTCTTCGGCGAACACGCGGTAGTCTACGGCAAGCGTGCGATCGCATCCGCAATCAACCTCCGCACCACCGCAACGGTCTCGGAATCTGACCAGACGACGATCTCGTCCCTTCTCGGCACGACAGGCATCGATTACATGGTGCACCCCTACATCTCGCGGTGCATCGAATCGCTCGCCGTCCCTGCGGTCTCGGTTCGGATCAATTCGGAGATTCCGGTCGGATCAGGACTCGGATCGTCGGCTGCTGCGGTGATCGCAACGCTTGGCGCGCTCAATGCCGAGTTCCGGCTCATGATGGACAGCGCCACGCTTGCAGAGGTGGGGCACCGGATCGAGCGGGATGTCCAGGGCACGGCATCGCCGACCGACACCGCAGTCTCGACGATGGGCGGAACCATGATGATAAAACCCGGAGTATCATCATCGAGACTGCGGCTGCTCGAGTGCGATATCGTGATCGGGGACACAGAAGAGTTCTCTTCCACAAAAGAACTTGTGGGAAACGTCAGAATCCTGCATGAGGACTATCCCGGAATCATGGACTCGATATTCGATACAATAGACAACCTGTCAGAGATCGGCGTGCCCTTAATCGAGGGACGCGATTACAGGTCGGTCGGGGAACTGATGAACATCGATCACGGGCTTCTGGATGCGATCGGCGCGGGAAGTGCGAAACTCTCGCGACTCGTGTACGCTGCCAGGGACGCGGGCGCGTATGGTGCGAAGATCACCGGCGCTGGCGGTGGTGGGTGCATCGTTGCGCTTACCAGCGACGCGGTTGCCGACGCGGTTGCTTCGGCGATCAACGACGCCGGGGGGCGTGCGATCATGACGAAGGCAAGTGAGGACGGGGTTGTTGTGCGAGAAACTTTCTGATTCGCCCTAAAAGTGCTAAGTGAAGCAGAACAGCTACGTTACGAGTATTGCAATGACCGCTCCACAGCCGCTGCCACACCGAGAATCCTTGGTTCATCGAAGTACCGCCCAATGATCTGCATCCCGATCGGAAGCCCATCCGTGCTCCCGCACGGCACCGATACCGATGGCACGCCTGCGAGGTTGATCGGAACGGTGTTCACATCGGCAAGGTACTGCGAGAGCGGATCCACGAGTTCCCCAATCCGAAACGCAGGCATCGGCATCGTCGGCGCAATCAGGACGTCAACATCCTTGAATGCCCGATCAAAGTCCTGTTTGACGAGCGTCCGCACCTGAAGCGCTTTTAAGTAGTATTTGTCGTGATATCCAGTCGACAGCGAGAACGTGCCGAGAATTATCCTCCGCTTGACCTCCTCTCCGAACCCGAGTGCACGGATCTCTGAGTACGTGGTGCTCCAGTCCTTATCCTCGGTCCGGAGACCGTACCTCATGCCATCGAACCTCGCCAGATTCGAGGACGCCTCGCTCATTGCGATGATGTAGTAGGCGGCAAGCGCATAATCGGTATGCGGCATATCGACCTCGCTGTATGTTGCGCCCTCGCCCTCAAGACGGTGTATCCCGTCCCAGACTGCGCTTTCGACCGCGGGATCGATCCCCTCACCAAAGTACTGAGCGGGAACGCCGATCGTAAGCCCCTTGACGTCGCAATCGATGCCGATCTCTGTATCGACCTCCACAGACGTCGAATCCTTTGGATCGTAGCCAGCGATGATCGAGTAGAGGAACGCGACGTCCTCCACGTTCGATGCGATCGGTCCGATCTGTTCGAGCGAGTTTGCATACGAGATAAGTCCGTATCTGGATACCGCGCCATAAGTCGGCTTTAACCCGACAACGCCGCAGAAGGACGCAGGACACCGGACAGAGCCGCCTGTGTCAGAGCCAAGCGAGATTGCCACCTCTCCTGCTGCAACAGTGGCAGCACTCCCTCCAGATGAGCCGCCCGGAACGCAATCCGGGTTGTGCGGATTCCTTGTCGGTCCGTAGTAGCTGGACTCTGTGGATGTGCCCATCGCAAACTCATCCATGTTTGTCTTCCCGATTACGATTGCGCCTTCGTTATAGAGACGCTCAACGACGGTTGCGTCGTAGGGCGGGATGTAGCCATCGAGAATATGCGATGCGCAGGTCGTCAGGATGCCCGTCGTCGACATGTTGTCCTTGATCGCTATCGGGACGCCTGCGAGTCTGCCGCCTGATTTTAATTCTCCTGAATCGATCAAGCGGGCACGCTCGAGTGATTGATCTTCTGCTACTGTTATGAATGTGTTAAACTTGCTCTTGCGGATCTGCTCGAGATGTTCGGCGACCACGTCCTCGGCAGATGCCTCCTCGACACGCCGCAGTACATCAGTGATACTCATCATGGTTCACGCTTTGTATTGTGTAGATTCTACTTAAGTTGTATGCCAGCGTCATCAGTTCCATCCGGAGCAAATACTAAAGATTGGTAGAGATAGACCAACGACAATTGATATGAGAACCATGTGGCGAGAGATTTCACGATTCGGAAAGAAACTTGTTGAGTACGGTCTTGTTGAGTCGCATTTCGGCAATATCAGCGTCCGCACCGGCGGAGGAATGCTGATCACGAGAAGCGGATCCGCACTGGACGAGATCGACCGGGATTCCGTTGTAGAGATCAGTGTCGAGGGAACCTCAAGCATGGACATGATCGCATCATCAGAGGCGATCGTGCATCGCGCCATCTACAAGAACACTTCAGCGCTCGCAATCATCCATGCACACTGCCCTTTTTCGGTGATCGAGTCCTTGATCGAGGATTCCCGGGTCGTGCCGGTCGATAGCGAGGGAATATACTTCCTGCACGAGATCCCGATCGTTACAGGCGGCATCGGAACCTCGGAACTTGCAGAGAATGCCGCCTCATTTTTGCGCGAGCACAAAGGCGTGATCATACGCGGGCACGGCACGATCGCCACCGGGATGCTTCTTGAGGAGGCGTACGTGGTGACAACCCAGATCGAACACAGTTGCATGGTGAAGTACCATCTTGATCTCGTTAGCGGGCGGGAAGGGCGCGGGAGCGGAAGGTGATTCGCATGGATGCGGTAGTGATGGCTGGCGGGGTCGGGAGCAGGTTCTTCACAGGGGACTGGACTGGCGAAAAGCCGATGGTCGAACTTTGCGGAAGACCGCTTATCATGTACGTGATCGATACGCTCAGGCGCAGCAGGTCGATAGGCAGCATCTTTGTCGTGACCTCACCAAGCGTTCCGCAGACACAGGAATATCTTGGGACGCAGGGGGATGTCGATATCATTCCCGCGCCCGGTCTCGGTTACGTCGGCGACATGGTTCACGGGATCAAGGCAGCGGGAATCAAGGAGCCGGTACTCGTTGTAATGTCTGATCTCCCGCTTGTAACCCCTGAGATGATCGATAGGGTTGTTTCGATCTACAACAAGCGCTGCGAACCTGCGCTCTCTGTTCACACGCCGCTTTCCGTCTGTACGGAACTTGGGCAGCACCCGACCGCGGTCTTCAATCGCAACGATGAGTTGATCGTCCCGTGCGGCGTTAACATCCTCGATGGTGGTCTGATCGAGGAGGAGCAGCCCGATTATAACCTGATTCTCCCTGAAACTGAAGTTGCGCTGAATGTGAACACGGTTCAGGACCTCAAGCGGTGCGAGCGTATCATGCTTGGGCAAAGCGTCTGATTTTGCGAACTCCAGTGCTGCGGTGCATGGAAAACTCCTCGCTGACACAACTCATGTGTTCCAATATTTTTGCGGATTCATGCTGATTCGGAGATACTGCCAGAAACAAAAGATTGATAAAGGCCGCGGCACCACTCTATATAACCCGCTTTAACTCAGCCTGGTAGAGTGCGCGGCTGTAGTATGATCATGTGCGAAAGCACACATTACCGCGCAGAGACCGCGATGTCCCCGGTTCGATTCCGGGAGGCGGGATTTTATGCCAGAAACAGACAGGATCGTTATCTGGCCCATCTATTTCGACAGCAGGATATCGAGAAACGGTGGGCGCAGGGTCTCGAGGCGGAGTGCTGTGAAGTCGCCGCGGCTCGATGAGATCGCAGAAGCAGCCAGAATGCTCAATCTCGATTGCGCTGTCGAAGATACGAAGGCGCATCCTGCGGCATGGTGGGAGAAACAGGGACGGGTGCTCGTAAAGAAGACAGACGCTCCAAAATCCTCGATTCTCTATGAGGTTTGCTCGAAGATGAAGGAGCTACGATCCGCTAATTAAGGATCTTTAAGTTATCCACCCCCAACGGGTGGCGATTTTGACGTTTCCGGTCTGCTGACCAACCTGCGCTTATGGGAATGCTTATAGGTCTCGCACCCCAGATATCTGTGATGATCGACCTGCACACCCACTCTATATTCAGCGACGGCGAACTGATACCGAGCGAACTCGTCCGCCGTGCAGTGGTGCATGGCTATTCTGCGATTGCGATCACGGATCACGTCGATTTTACGAACATCGAATTTGTGCTGGACGCAATGAAAAAGACTTCGTTTCTGGAGGAGGAATGGGGTATCAGAGTCCTAACTGGTGTGGAACTGACGCATGTTCCGCCCGGAAAGATTGCGCGGCTTGCAGATAAAGCAAGGTCGCTTGGCGCTGATATCATCGTGGTGCACGGCGAGACCACGTCAGAACCTGTGGCTCCGGGCACGAATGCTGCTGCACTTCGGTCGGACATCGACATTCTGGCGCATCCCGGACTGATCACCACCGATGAGGTCGAATGCGCACGCGAAAATGGCGTACTGCTCGAGATCACGGCAAGATGCGGACACAACCGGACGAACGGGTATGTTGCTCGGATTGCGTGCGAGATCGGATGCGATCTCATCGTGAACACAGATGCGCACGCACCAGACGATCTGATCACTGAAGAGATGGCGCTTACGGTGGCGATGGGGGCAGGACTGACTGAGCGCGATTGCGTAGCCGCGGTCAGGACGAACCCAAAGCGTCTAATCGATGCGAAGGGATAAGATCTACGATTTCGATGATTCGATTCAGGGGTTGCCTCCGGGCGGGTTCATGGACTCTCTACTTCTTCTCAACAACCAGCGTGAGCCCGTCCACATCCTGGATCACCACGTCCTCTCCTCTCCGCACCGGCTCTGTTGCGGATGCCCGCCATATCTCACCGTGAATGTGCACAGTGCCAACCGGTGCGATGTCGGTCTCTGCCCTGACAACCTCTCCGATCAGTTCATCCCGCCCAGTCGTCGGTTTCGTAAGCCTCGTCTTCATAACAAAACCGAGACCTGCCACGATGATCACGACAGAGAGGATCACGAGTGCGAAGACGGTCTGTCTGAAGTCGCTAATCCATTCAGCCGGCATGAACGGCTCCTGTGGAAACATGATGGCACCGAGAACCAGGCAGATCGCGCCGCCGATCGTCAGTACCCCGAATGTCGGCGTGAGAACCTCTGCTATGAGCAATATTATCCCGGCTACGATCAATAGCACGCCGAATGTGCTTACCGAGAACATTCCCATGCCGTACAGCGCAAGTATTATCGCTATCGCGCCGACCATCTCAGGAACGTACGTCCCAGGAGCTTTGAGACCGTAGATGATCCCATAGATCCCGATTAAGAAGAGTACGAACGCGATCTGGGGGTTGCTCAGTAGGGCGACGATCGATGCAGCAAACTGCGGTTCCTGTGTGATGAAGATTGCACCCTTCGTGCGGAGTGTCACCGATTCCCTGCTCACGTTTACGGTTCTGTTATCGATGGCAGCGGCAAGATCGTGCCTGCCGGACGCGACTACATCGATCACATCCTGCTCCAGCGCTTCCTCCGCAGTCAGTGATAACCCCTCTGTCACGAACTTCTCCGCGACCTCTGTAGATCGGTTCCGGTTCTCCGCGATCCCGCGCATCCTGGCTGCGTACGCATTAACAGTCTTGTTCTCAACCGGCGTCGTGCCTGTTGGCGTTATCGCAATCGGTGTTGCCGCTCCTGTGGCTGTACCGGGAGCCATTGCAGCGATATGCCCTGATAAAAGAATGAATGCACCGGCAGAGAACGCTCGCTCACCCTGCGGCACAAACGTGATCACAGGCACCTCCGAACGCTCGATATCAGATACGATCCCCTCCATCGAGTCAACAAGCCCGCCAGGCGTGTTTATTTCGATCAACACCGCGGCAGCACCGATATCGGTTGCGTGATCGATGCCGCGGGCGATCTCCATCTCAGTGCCTGCTGTGATCATGTCGTCCACCTCGATCACATAGATCACTGGTTCTGACGCGCTACATGCCGGCGCCACGATAAGGGGAAGCGCCAGCAGCAGGAGCGTTAGAAGGATTGGGATACGTTTCATCTCAATCCCATTTTCCACTCATCTCTCTTTACTTATTCTCTTTATTGAGTCCGAGTGCGCCCATGAGTTCTATCGGCAGCGGAATCACAACCGTCGTCGCCTTCTCCTCGGTCGCATCCTTGATCGTCTGGAGCGTCCGGATGTAGAGTGCTCCCGGTTGTTCGTTCAGCACCTTCGCAGCATCCGCAAGTTTGATTGATGCCTGCATCTCTCCTTCTGCGTTGATGATCCGTGCCCTCCGGTTCCTCTCTGCCTCTGCCTGCGAAGCCATCGCACGCTGCATCGACTCTGGCAGTTCGACATCCTTGATCTCGACAGCCGAAACCTTGATCCCCCATGGGTCAGTCGACTCATCGATGATCTCCTGCAGCCGCTTGTTGATCTTATCCCGCTCGGAAAGAACCTCATCAAGTTCCACCTGCCCAACAACGCCCCGAAGCGTAGTGAGCGCCATCTGCGCGGTTGCTGTCGGATAGTGCTCAACCTGCACGACTGCCTTGCTCGGATCCATCACCCGGTAGTACACCACAGCATTCACCCGGGCAGTCACGTTATCCCTTGTGATAACCTCCTGCGGCGGGATATCGAGCACGATCGTCCTGAGATCGATCTTCTTCATCGTCTCGAGTATCGGGATTATGAAGAATAGTCCTGGTCCTCTTGCACCGACCAGTCGCCCGAGCCGGAATATCACGCCACGCTCGTACTCCTGAACGATCTTTACAGCGCTTGCAAGCACAAACAGCACTACAATCACTATTGGTATCAAATATTGTTCCATAATATCACCCGGTTGAAAAATGGCTTTTGCGGCTTATAAGGATTTGTGCGATAGCCCACTCGCAAAAACTTTTTGATATATATGAAATACATGAAATTACAATATAAAAAGGAGTACCCATGAAGATCCTGATCATTGGCGGAACCGGCGAACTCGGACAGTGGTTTACGAGATTCTTCCAGCGCCTCCACCATACGGTTGTGGTCTGGGGCAAAAGCGGCAAGGTCGAGATCGCCGAAGCGTTGGGCGCAACGTATGCGCACGATCTGGATGCCGCAATCCACGAGAGCGATATCGTTGTGATCTCGGTTCCCATCGATGTGACAGAGGATACGATCGAAGAGATTGCGCCGAAGATGAGTCGTGGAAGCCTTCTCATGGATATGACCTCGATAAAGAAGATACCGCTTGCTGCGATGGAGAAGTGTGCACCTGCTGGCGTCGAGGTGATTGGGACGCATCCGATGTTCGGTCCGAGCATCCCTGACATCAGCGGGCAGGCTGTGATGATCACGCCGTCAAGCAGATGCGAACGGTGGCTTCCGATATTGACCGATCTCTTCGAGCGCGAGGGTGCGAACGTCGAGATCGTTGATGCCGACACGCACGACCGAGTCATGGCAGTGGTGCAGGGGCTCACGCATTTCGCATACTTAAGCATCGGATCCACGCTTCGGAGCCTCGACTTCGAGGTCTCCCTGTCGAGAAGGTTCATGAGCCCTGTGTACGAGATCATGCTCGATTTCGTCGGGCGGATACTCGGTCAGAACCCGCACCTGTACGCGATGATCCAGATGAACAATCCAAGGATCGCGGAGGTGCATGAGGCGTTCATCGCCGAGTGTACGGGGCTTTCGGAGATTGTCAGGGACGGTTCCGTGGACGATTTCACAGATCTGATGAAGAATGCGGCATCCCACTTCGGGGATACGGAATCCGCTCTGAGACGGTCCGATAAACTGATCAATACGAAGATCACAGAGTTTGAGGAACTGGTCAGGTCGATAGGGCGAGAGAGCGGCGTGTTGCACCTCCGTTCCGGGGTTATGCATACAGGCGTCATCACAAAGGTCGCCCCGAGAACCATTGTGATGGAAGAGGGTCGGAAATCTGTTGAATTAAAGATCGAAAACATAAGACTGCTCAGCCAGGCAGAGTTGCAGGACTGGAAACTTGAAAATCTGCGCAGGTTTACGCGGGATATCTCGGTCATACTGCCTGACCGCGCAGACCCTTTCGTGATCTGTGATGTGATATCGAGATGCGATGGCGCGGTACGTGCAGATGTCATCGACCGGTACGAGCCGAGACAGAGCGCAACTTTCCGGATCGAGATTCTTGGCGACTGTGACCCGGACGGTGTCGAGGGCGGGATCGAGGCGGTTCTTTCCGGTATCGGGTGCGTGCGGCGGGGGGAGTTTGCAAGATGAGCAGTCCCAGAACCAGAACGCCCGAAACTCTGGCTGCACAAACATTACCCAAAGATACCTTTCGTTCAACGAAAAATGTCGCAGCCCAGAGGTTTGGGCTGCGTACACGTTTATATGACCCCAGTGCAAAACCCACACGAACGGATTTCTTAGAAAGACTTACTGTAAAAGCTGCATTGGGGTGACATTGGTATATACATCGTTGTGGGATGAGTACCACAACAGTGTCACTATCATACTATGATCGTACTACTGCTTGACTGCTAACGAAATTGTGAGAATTCCGGATCACCCATCCGAAATCGGCGGCACGTAGTCGAGAACCGTACCACACGCCTCTTTAATCCTCATCGTCGCAACGATGCCAGCGTACCGCCCCTGCAAAAGCCCATCCGCTATCACCGCGCCGCCTTGTGCGGATTCTTTTGCAATTTTAGCACCGGAAAATCCTTTTAACGATCGAACAGGGGCAACCGTATCCAACCGCTCCATCAACTCAGTCCAAATTTCCGGAATCCTTGATAGTCTGCCTGATAGCAGCACCTCGTCCGGCGCCAGAGCGGCTGTGAGTGCGAGAACGTTCTTGACCGCACCCTCGATAAGCGCGCTACGTGCATCATCATGCATGGCAAGGTCCTCTGGCGCAATCTCGCTTCCGGTTAGGAAACGCGCGCCCCGGCTGATCATAAACTCCTTTCCGAACCTGCCGAGGAGGTATGCAAGTTCGCCGTCGATCGCACCCATCGAAAGAAATCCGATGCCACCGCTGCTTCCGCCGATGCCGTCCACAACCCTTCCGGAATCGACAGCGATGGCGGCGGTGTGTGCGAATCCGACCTCCAGCAGTATAAACGATGTCCGGTCATAGTCGATGCCAGAGCTTGCCGCCTGATCCCGCACTGCAAGCGCGCACGAGCACAACTTGTCAGGAGTGCCCATGTCGATCCTGTTGACCTTTCGATAGGAGGGGACCGTTGGCAGGTGTATGACCCCTGGGATTGCATATACCGGCAGATTATGCTCTTTTAACGTCTCGATGAACCTGCGCATTCCGAGTATCGACCTGTTATCGTCACTCCGGCGAAGCGACATCAGGAAAATGTCGCGCCGCGTTATATCAGAGATTTTTTTGATAGGAATCCCGTACCCTGAGGGTCCGATGATAAGTTCGGGCTCGGTCGTTTTTAGCAGATCGATGACCGATTCCGGGTCGGACGCGATCTCCTTCGTTGGTATCGATAGATCGAGGGTGACCTTCTCGCCGTCCAGTCCAAAGAAGTCGAAACTCTTTGTGCCCGGATCGATTCCGATGACGCGTGTCATAATGTTGGGATGGCTGCCCGGACGTATAAACTTTATACCCTGAAACCGTTGATATCATCAGATGAAGCGCGTATCTGCAATCGAGGCGATCGCTCTGGAACTGGCAGATGAGCTTGTGATCTGCAATCTCGGTTACCCGAGCAGGGAACTGTATGCGCTAAAGGATAAGGTGACGCATTTTTACATGCTCGGTTCGATGGGGCTTGCATCATCGATCGGGCTTGGGCTGGCGCTGGCGCAGCCGCGCAAGGTCGTGGTCCTCGATGGCGACGGCTCGCTTCTGATGAACTTGGGCTCGCTTGCGACCATCGCAAACCATGCTCCGGATAACTATCTGCTCGTGGTTCTCGATAACCAGTGCTACGGCTCGACAGGATGCCAGTTGACCGCCACATCGCGTGCGGCTGATCTGGCAGCGATCGCAACTGGGGCGGGGGTGCGCGATGTGCGGAGAGCATCGACAATTGAAGAGGTGCGATCTGGTGTGCATGGCTCGGGCATGCTCGTGGTAACGGTCGATCCAGGGAATGCTGACGTGCCGATCATCGATATGGAGCCGGTGGAGATCAAGAGGAGATTTATGCGGGAGGTGGCGGGGGTTTGAGATGGCGCATCCGGAGTAACTGCGAAGTGTGGAGCAGCGATGAAGGCAAACTGGATGTGATAACGCGGGTGTACAGTCTCCGCACTTAAGTCAGGGGTTTGGTGACTTCGTGAAGCTGGCATAGTGAATGGAGGTCGGGATGGCCCGCGTGGATGATGCGATTTGTGGGGTGAAGCGGACATCAATACAAGCCGCAGACAACATATTTTTGAAAAATAATAGTCGTGATGTTTGCGTTCACATAGAGAAATGTTTATGTATGGTTACTCACTTATTAACCATCAGTCGTTGGCTAACTGTT
>QBUV01000123.1 GCA_013572355.1 Candidatus Methanogaster sp. | reverse complement strand
GATCTCGCATACTCGTCTGGCAGTTCCTCAATCAGGTGGCTGATCATCGTGGTCTTGCCGCTGTTGATCGGTCCGTAGACGAAGGTGATCAGAGACGGCTCTGCGTCCAGTATCGCCCGTATCTCTTTTATCTCCTTCTCGCGGTCGTGGAATGCGATTCTTTTCATCTTCTTTTCCCCCATAGATGTACTGATCTCACCCCAACAACCCCCTGATCACCTCAAGCACCGCCTCTTCTGACGATGCGATCTTAAGCAAACATGATAGTCATCCCTTGAGCAGTCCAGCCGCCACAAGTGCGTTTCGTAGTTTCTGCTCGTTCTGCGCGTCCATCGGTGCAAGCGGAAGCCGGAGAGGTCCGGCTGCACGACCGAGCATACCGGCAGCGGTCTTCACAGGGATCGGGTTCGTCTCGATAAACATCGCCCGCACAAGCGGAGCAAGCTGGTAGTGCAGACGTCTCGCCTCATCGCGGTCGTTCGCAAGTATCGCGTTTACGAAAGCGACCGTCTGAGCGGGAGCGATGTTTGCAATCACCGATATCACGCCAACGCCCCCAAGCGACATGATCGGCAGCGTCAGGGCATCATCGCCCGAGATCAATATGAAATCAGAGTCCATGGTCAGTTCGATGATGCGCGATACCTGCCCCAGATCGCCGCTTGCCTCCTTGACGCCGATGATGTTTGGCATCTCTGCAAGTTCCGCTATCAACGCAGGTTCGAGATTGATGCCGGTTCTCGATTTGATGTTGTAGAGTATGATCGGGATATCGACAGCGGACGTGATCGCATTAAAGTGTGCTATAATCCCGTTTCGGTTCGGCTTGTTGTAATACGGCGTGATCATCAGCGATGCGTCGGCACCCGCGTCTGCCGCATGTCTGGTGAGTTCGATCGCCTCATTAGTGTTGTTTGATCCGGTTCCAGCGATCACGGGAACGTTGGAAGAGTCAACCGCGATATCGATCAGTTGTTTATGCTCTTCAAGCGTTATCGTTGCTGATTCGCCAGTCGTTCCGCAGGGAACGATGCCAGAGACCCCATGCTCGATCGCATACCTGATGTTATCCTTAAACCCAGCCCCGTCGATCTTTCGATCGGGCGTGAACGGAGTCATCAGCGCAGGCATAGCGCCCTTGAGGTCCATAAGCACCACCTTATAGTATCTTTGAACGTTTTGCGATCACGCTTCTGCGTACGATATAACCAGCGACCCTGTTGCGTATCGTCTTGCTGATGATGTCTGTATGCTCGGCAACCTGCACCTTATTGGCCTCGAAGTCAGTTCCGAATGCGTAACCGCGCTTTTCAATCAACTCTTTTGCGATTTTTTTGATGTATGTTGGTCTGATATTTCCCATGTATAACATGCTGGAGCGTCTGACATATAAATATTGCTGCAACCTGCTTGTCAAGTTCACCCGCCTCTCAAGACATGTTGTACTGCCGAGAATCATGGTGACCGGAAAATAATAAAAATCCCGGACCAAATACAGTATCTCCGAATTCAAGAGAATCCACAAGAACATCGAGAACGCACAGACTAAAACCCCCCCCTTTAATATTACCCGATTGTACTCAAAACCAGGGAACGATTGGCTTTTCGGTTATACTGAAAGAGCGGGGTGAAACTGACAACTCCCGCCCAAAACCACAACAACCACCCACACCCAAAACGTCGCAGGGTAGCGATTAGCACACAGTCGCTACACACTGACCCCTCGCACGCCCTCGCACTTCAGCAGTTCCCCTACCAGATCATCAGGTATCTGCCGATCGGTTATGATGGTTAGCCTCGGGCTCTTTGCAAGCCGCGGGTCATCAGCGATCGCCTGCATGATACTGATCCCGCGTTCTGCCACACACGCCGCCACCGAGGCAAGAATGCCTGTACGGGCGGCATCCACCGGAGTTATGACGATCACGCCGAGTTTTAGATCGGGCGCAACCTCACGCAGCGATGAGATCGGGCGGATGTTCGTGAAAATTATTTTGAGCAGCGGATCCTCTATGATCATCGATGCCGCGCCATCAACTGCCCTGCGATCGACGGAAGCCTCCCTTGCTATCTGGGTATGCGCCAGTCTTATGCCGCCTGAGACCACTTTTCCGCCCGGTGTGACCTGAAAGCCGCGCTCCAGCAGCAGGCGCACGACTCGCTCCTGCGCCGGATATTTCTTGAATTTGTTTAATATGGCGTCCCACATGGTTATTTCACTATTCCTTCATTCAATTATCTGGGGAAAGGCAATTCATGGTACTCTGATTCTGACTTTGTGTTTTAAGATATTATAGATATGCGGAAGAAGACCCCATCTCTGCCGCCCCCCGTGACAACATATAATACCTCGGGAGACCATGCAATAATCGAGAGAGGAAGAGCAGCCGCCGCGACAGCAAGTCGTGAGGAAAGTCCCTCCACCACTGGACACACGGATGCCGAAATGGCTTAGGGCGAGAGTTCTGGCTCTGACACAGAAACGTACCACGATATGCCAATGCAATGATGCCGGAAGGCTGAGGTCGCATAATGCCCGGCCATATTGGCTGTGGCATCGATGGGTCGCTTCTGGCGATTCCGTTGTCGATGGATGAAACGGTGAATCCCCGTGGGTGCAAGCCAACACAGGGCAAAATCGCGAAAGCGAGAAGCGGAGTCCGGCCGTGCCCGGGTATGGCGCGTAGTCGAATGCTGCTATGAACAGAAGGGGGCTTACTCTCCTCACTCACCCGAAGTACTCTTTCCTAAATCCCCTTTGTCCCATCGAGCATGTACGTTTTGCAACCACAACCGCTCCACGATTATGCCTGCACTCCCACTTCACGTTTCATCCCGAGCATCACGTGGCTTTTTAATTTATTCGGCGGATGGGTTATGGAAAGAAGATTAACACAGAGGACGCGGAAGGGCACAAAGAGTTGCTATTTTCTCTTGTGTCCTCTGTGGTTTTTCCAAAACCCAATTTCAGAAGATAATAAAAAGTCCGGCATCACCGCAGGTATGTCCCGATCCGCTTCCCATTCACGGCGTCTACCACCTGCCCAGGCTCTCTACCATCGAGAACGACTGTGGGAATCCCTGACCGCTCGATGATCTTTGCTGCAAGCATATCAAGCGGCAGATTCGCGCCAGCTCCCATCCTCTCAGAAGCGATGATCTCGATCAGGCGTGCAGGGGATAGCTCATCCAGTTTCACAGCGTCCGGATGTTTCTTCGGGTCTTTTGTGTATATGCCGTCGGTGGATGTGGCATCGATCAAGATGTCCGCGTGAACGTATTCCGCAAGGATTGCTGCGACCGCATCGGTTGTGTGCCCCGGGATTGTCCCGCCCATGACAACGATCCTACCAAAGAGCGCGGCGACGCTTGCGTCTTCCTGCGTCTCTGGCGGAACCGGGTACGCGGCACTTCCGAGCGCGGCAATCAGGAGGCGTGCATTCAATCTGGTGACTGCAATCCCGATCGAATCGCAGAACGCCTCATCCGCATCGAATGCGCGTGCCATTCCGATGTAATCGCGGGCAGTCGCGCCGCCTCCGACCACAACAAAGACCGTGTGGTCTGATCTCAGATCCCGAAGTATCCTTGCGTACTCTGTGAGCCGATCCCGATCATGGTCGATCACGGAACCGCCGATCGACAGGACAAGAATCATATCAGCCAAAGAGGATGCCCGAGATCTGCTTCATCGACCGCTCACTGACCTCGTTTAAGATGGTATCGAATGTGTAATCCAACCTGACAGTCTCGTCCTCAGTTTCAAGGACGATTCCGCCTATACAGTCGATATTACCTGCGTATTCGAGTTTTGTCAGTTTAGCTTCAAGCAGTTCATCACACAATCGCTCAACGATCGGTTGATCCTGCTTACTTGAGTATATCCGCGTGGCGTCACCACTATGCGCCTGGACAAGCGACCTTAGGAGAGATTCGGTGTCTAGTTCATGGAGGCGCTCTGCTGTCTGCTTCTGGGTCTCGTCCAGTACACCTTTGCGCGTATTAAGCATCATCCTTCTTACCTCAAGATTCGCGCCGGAGATCTCCTGCTTTCTGATGCGCGTCGCCTCTTCTTCAGCAGATGCCACCTTCTCGCCAGTGATCCGCTCGCCTGTGCGCTTTGCCTCCTCAACAATCGAGGATACCTCGCTATCCCGATCTGCACCGATTGCAGATACCTCGGCTTTTGCGCTCTTCAGGATATCGGAAACTACGTTTTCCAGCCCCATGATCACAGGATCAGCATGATCGCGATAACGAAACCGAAGATAACGATCGTCTCCGGAATAACGGTCATGATAAGCCCCTTACCAAAGAGTTCCTCTTTCTCGGTAAATGCCCCGACCGCTGCGGAACCGATATCCTTCTCCGCAATGGCCGAGCCAAGACCTGTTAGTCCGACTGCAAGCCCTGCGCCGATTGCGATCAACCCTTTCTGGTTTGTCAGTATCTGTTCAACTGTTGCTCCTGCTAATTCTATTGCCATTTTTATTCCTCTGTGTATATTCTTTTGTATCCGAATGGATTGTATATTCTGCCCCCGCCTTCGTAGAACTTGGTAAAGAATTCCACGTATTGCAACCTGAGTGCGTGCAGTCCGGGGGCGATTATGCTCAGTGCGGTATTGAGCGCATGTCCGAGTATGAATATGACCACTGCGACGACTATGAAGAGTCCGCCGCTATCAAACATCATCCCCGACATGATATTGACTGCTGTTGCGATGCCGATCGACGATAGACCGACCGCAAGCAGCCTTGAGTACGAAAGGACGTTACTCAGGACGGATGGTAGCTCCATAATAGCAGTACCACCCTCTCCTGCGACCAGCATGATGACCGCAAGCACGAATACAACTGCGCCCGGCACCATACTCGTAACAACTCCCATCATTCCGAAGAGTAGAAGGAATATTCCAACTTGCAGCACGATCCATGCGGCTTTTTCGAGTACCGCCGCTTTCATGCCGTGTTTCGCAAGCACATTCCGGAACCCTATGATAAGCCCTACGTTGATATGCATCACGCCGATTAGGAGGGTCACTACAAGAAGGGTGGTTACGAGGTGCGTCCTGTGGATCGGATAGGTGATCATCTCACCACCCAGGCCCGCAAAGAGTGGAATGGTTTCCCACCCCGGAATCAAGCCCGGATGTCCGTGAAGCCCTGCCAGCGGGAATCCAAGGAATTCTGCGTATAATATCCCGAAAAATAGCGTAACTATGTTGCAGTAGATCAGGACAGTAAAGAGTGAGTTCCATCCCTCACCATGCAGTTTTGACCTGCCATACAGAGATATCCCAAGTAGTATCAATCCGTACCCGATATCTCCAAGAATCATCCCGTAAAATAGCGGGAATGCGATGAACACAAAAGTAGTTGGATCGATCTCGTGGTATCTCGGACGGGCATAGAGATTCATGACCGCTTCCATCGGCTTCACGATCTTTGGGTTGTCGTATTCGATCGGGACACTCGCTTCATCGACCGGCTCTTCCACAATCATTACGTAAACCCTGTTGTCGGTCGCTTCTTCGACCCTGGATCTCAAGGTCTCGAACTCATCATCCGGAATCCATCCATCGATCACGAATGCGTGATCTGATGTCGCAAAGACCAGTGGCGCCTCCTTCTTCTGCGTCTCGATTGATAACAATTCCTCGCTCGCAAGGATGAAATCCTCGTACTCCGCTTTTACCGAGTCGATCTCTGATGATAGGGACTCGATATCCTTTGTAAGTGAGTCCTGCCGATTCCTAAGTTCGCTTATCAGGTCATCGGGTGTGCCTGGGATTGCAGGTATCTTGACCTCGCCAAACTCATATTCGGCTAACAGGTCTGTTACCTGCTCCCTGTGCTTGACCGGGACTACAAGTATGAAAACGCCCGTGTTACCGGCGAAGAACTGATACTCATCCGTGATCCCTTTCAGCCCTGCCTCAACATCCGCCCCTTTCTTGACGGTTCCGGCAAAGACGTGAAGTGTTTCATACCCTCTACAGAGATCGAAATTCACAGGAATCCCTGCGAACGCCTCGACCTCGTGCATTCCGGTTTGCACATCCTTTAAGTCTGCCTCGATCTGTGATTTCCGCCCCAGTTTCCCTGATACCACGCCGCCGAGTGTTTCGAGCTTCTCTTCGAGTTCAGACGATAGCTGGCGAGCATTGATCGGCTTGTGGTATGGCTTTTTGATCCCGAGAAAACTCGCGATCGAACGCAGCTTCAAGAGTTTCTTCGAACCCTCATCAGCACCGGAGAGCGGCGTTCCGATGTGAAAATAGTCCTCTTCTACATACTCCTCGATATGCAGCGCATGTAGATCATGTAGCGTCTCGATGGTTGGCTCAAGAACATCCTTATGCCCGGTCAGGAGCACCTTACTCATCTGCTTCGGTTTTAGCATGAACTACCATCTCAAATTCAGCGAGTAGGAAATCGACTGCGTCATCGATATTTCCTGATGCAGTCTCCAAAAGCTTATTCGCGTCATTTCTTCCCTGGAGAGTGATCTTCTGGCGCTCCTCTGATATCTGCCCTCTCGCAGTCTCCAGCAGATGGGTGGCATGGTCATTGGCGCGCTCCTCTGTATCACTTATAATCTTACGCGCCTCATCCTTTGCAGCCACAACCGCCTTTTTCCGGTCTGTATGAGCCTGTTCGACCATCGCATTGGCGTCTGATTCTGCCTGTTTGATCTCTTCAAGGACTTCGCTTTCACTCATTAATTTCCTCACTAGTATGCGCGTATTGATAAAACCTTCGTATCATATATCGATCGAACCTGTAAACACACTCTTGAATTCATCGCATATCGCGACCATTTTCTGGAGTGCGCTCCGCACTGCCTGTACCGGATCCTTGCCGTTTGTGCGCACATACACAATCGGTTCGCTGATGCCGAGATACTTGATATCATACGTAGCGATCTCGACGGTATCATCTTCCAGAAGAATCGTTTTTAAGAGGTTTAGCAGGGTGTGCGTCTCACCTACAATCTCCATTTCCAGTTCAGTATCTGTTTTGTTAAGGATTTTCAAATTCATTCAGATGCGAACTCCGTATGTTTTCATAAAGTGCCATTGTTTCGCTATGTTGAAATACCTTGCGCTTCGTCCGGCGGTCTCAACTTTCCAGAGCGTGCACCTTTATGATCTGTCAAAAAATAAAACCGCAAGCAGCACCACAAGTAGTGGTAGAAATGCCAGCAACAACGCTATTTGCGCGGCATTTAAATCCAAAATGTAAAAAGAACCATTTCCGAGTATTACAGAAATATTAGAGGTACCTGCATAAGCATTACTTAATATCACTCCAAGATAGACGCCATAAAACTTTTTTACTCCATTTCGTCCGAGATGGATACTATTCGCTACGATCCAGTAAACAGCAGCCAGAGCGACCAGAGTCACACCCATCTTCACACCTGCAAGACCTGCCACACCAAAGTTGTATATAGCCCACTTAAGAAGTATGCTCAATTCGTATTCGTGACCATTCGCGTTCACGCAGAGCGCGGTACTTATAGTATCATATAATGAGAATATGATTGCAAAAATAAATAAATATGAATTACTGCGGGATGCCGATCGTGGCACCTTCGAGGGGTGTGGGGGTATTCGCGTGGGTGGTGTAGATGGGAGCATAGGGCATCTATCCGTATCATGCTGTTTATGCATGAGATTGGCGTTATTGTGCGGATAATCAACAGTAATTCATGCCATAATATGGCAGAATAATAGTATGTCACACAGTCGGAATACTCGATCATATTTAAACCTTCCGCATGTCCGGATCTCATTCGGATCTCATCCGCACTTCCCCCACCCTGCTCGTGAAGTCCTGGAAGTCTCATAGCGTCCGGTAACACCATAAGCCGTGAGACCCTCTGCCGCCAAAAACTTTACAATCCAGCGAGCAAAAGCAGATTAAGAGATGAATATCCAGACAACCAGTCGTATACAACTCATCGATATCACAGCATCCTTAAATAAGGAGATCGCAGAGGCAGGAATCGGGACTGGCATGGCAATGGCATACAGCCCGCACACCACAACAGCGATCATCATAAATGAGAACGAGCCCGGGCTTACAGAGGATATATTAAAATTACTAAATCTCATGGTTCCGCAAGGGAGGTACGCGCATGACCGGATCGACAATAATGCACGTTCGCACCTGCAGGCAGTCGTTCTTGGAAACAACGTGTGTATGCCGGTCGAGAATGGGGGGCTGGCTCTCGGCACATGGCAGAGCGTCTTTTTCGTGGAACTGGATGGTCCAAGAAATCGCAAGCTTGCGGTGCGGATCGTCGATACGGGGCAGTAAAACTGATCGAACATGAATTATAATACCATCATCAATCTTATAGGCGCGGTACTGAGATTTCTCGGGATGATGATGTTGGTCCCGCTCGTGGTCGCGTTCTGGTATAGCGAGAATTATAACCCTTTCCTAATATCCGCGGTCATAACATTTGTAGTTGGAATCGTTTCCGGACTGAAAACGCATGAAATCGACGATCTCCCAATAAGAGAGAGTTTCGCTATCGTAGCTATCGGATGGTTCTCGGTAGCGATGTTCGGATCGCTGCCGTACATACTCAGCGGGATCCCCCTACTGGATGCGCTATTTGAGTCGATGTCGGGATTCACCACCACTGGTTCGACGATACTGCCTGCTATCGAGGATTGTTCGAAGAGTCTGCTATTCTGGCGCAGTTTCACCCAGTGGCTCGGCGGCATGGGGATCATCGTGCTCTTCCTTGCGATCCTTCCGAAACTTGCGGTCGCAGGACGTGACCTCTTCCGCGCAGAGGTGCCGGATCCCATCGGCGATAAACTGAGGCCGAGACTCAGCCAGACCGCAAAGATCCTCTGGTCGGTTTATATTGGGTTGTCTGCTGTCGAGGTGTTTGTACTCTGGCTCAGCGGAATGACGTTTTATGACGCGCTCTGCACCACATTCAGCACGATGTCGACAGGTGGATTTTCGCCGCATTCCGAAAGTATAGCGTTCTTCCACAGTTCCCTGATCGAATACATCGTGATATTCTTCATGTTCGTTGCGGGCGCTAACTTTGCGCTGCACTACTGGGTGCTACGCGGTGGGGCAGGACATCTCTTTCGAGATTCGGAGTTTCGACTGTATACCTGCATAGTATTCGTAGCAACGCTGCTGATCGCGCTTGTGCTGTGGACTACCCATGGATTCGATTCGATCCGGCTCGGATTGTTCCAGGTGGTAGCAGTCATCACAACCACCGGTTTTGCGACAGCAGACTTTGATGCATGGCCAAATTCCGCCAGACTGCTGTTATTCGGGCTCATGTTCATCGGCGGATGTGCCGGATCGACCGGTGGCGGGATGAAGGTTGTGCGGATACTGCTGCTGATCAAATACGGGTATCGCGAGTTGTTCAGATCGCTCCATCCAAAAGCGATCCTGCCGATCCGGCTCGGAAGGCAGATGGTGCCGCAGGGCGTGATGGAGGCGATACTATCGTTCTTCATCCTCTACGTCTTCATATTCACAGTCGCTTCGCTGATCCTGAGCATCCTTGGCATGGATATGGTCAGCGCAACGAGTGCTGCTGCAACCGCACTCGGAAACGTGGGGCCGGGGTTTAATATCATCGGTCCTGCCGCGCATTTCGGTGGCGTTCATCCGATCGGAAAACTGGTATTGATTCTCTGCATGTGGATCGGCAGACTCGAGATATTTACTGTGCTTGTGCTGCTGATCCCTGATTTCTGGAGAAAGTGATATAATCAAGCAGGGCGATGTCATCATGCTGCCGAGATAGCCAAGCGGACTACGGCGCTGGTCTTGAAAACCAGTGGTGCATGTCACCGCGTGAGTTCGAATCTCACTCTCGGCGTTTTGCATTTATCGCCTATTCTGGTACGACGGGCAGTGTTACGCAGACCATGCAGCCAGCCCCCTTCTCTGACTCTATCCAGATGCGACCCTCGTGCACCTCGATTATCCGTTTCACGATGGCAAGACCGGCGCCGGTCCCTTTGGTGCCCCGGTCCAGTTTGCAGAATAGCTCAAATACCTTCTCGTGTGACTCCGGGTCGATCCCTATCCCGTTATCGCGCACGAAGAAGACGGTTTCACCATCATCGGTGCGATAGCCGATATCTATCTTCGGGTGCGGCTCATCGCCCATGTAATTTATGCTGTTCTCGATTAAGTTTACCAGCACCTCGACGATCTTTATCCGGTCCACATGGACCGCAGGGAAGTCCTCAGATACCGAGATTTCGACCCCGCCTGATTTTACCTGCTCTGATGTCTGTCCCAGTGCTTCTGACACGAGTTCGCCAAACGGCACGTCCTCGGATGGGTTCGCAACGCGACCGATGCGTGAGAGTTCCAGCGTGGCGTTCAAGAGCCGCGCCATCTTTATTATCCCATTTTCTATGTATTTCAGATTGTTTCTTACTCTCTCGATCTCGCCCTTCTCCAGGTCCATGCGGAGCACGCTGGCAAATCCCTGGATGGTGGTGAGCGGCGATCTTAAGTCGTGGGAGACTGTGTAGGTGAACCGCTCCATCTCAGAGTTCTTCGCTTCAAGTTCTTTTACGAGGCGCTCCCGTTCATCCTCCGCCAGTCTCCGCTCGGATATGTCCCGGAAAGCCAGAACAGTGCCGATGATTCCGCCTTTATCATTTTTGATCGGTGCAAAGCTATCATCGATCGGTATCTTCGCCCCGTCCTTTGCCAACAACGTCGTTTGGTCAGCCAGCCCGACAACGACACCTTCCCTGAGTATCATTGTTACCGGATTCTCGATCTCTTCGCCGGTCTCACCGTTTATGATCTTAAAGACCTCTGTCAGGGGTTTTCCGGAAGCATCCTCCTGTTTCCATCCGGTCAGTCTCTCAGCAACATGATTCATGGACTTCACACAACCCGCTGCGTCGGTGGCGATCACAGCATCACCGATACTCATAAGGGTTGTTGCAAGCCATTCTTCACTCTCCTCCAACCGCTTCTCGACCCCGCTCTTGTGAAGGGCCGTTTCGATGGATGCGAGGAGTTGCCGCTCCTGGAACGGCTTGACAAGGAAAGCGTACGGCTCTGTGCTCTTGGCTCTATCGATCAGCCCGACATCCGAATACGCTGTTAAGAATATAACAGGAATATCTACTTTCTCTTTTATCTCCTGAGAAGCATCTATACCGTTTTTCTCCCCTCGAAGTACGATATCCATCAATACCAGGTCTGGCTTCAGTTTGACTGCCTTATCTACAGCCGCATCCGCACTGACCGCACGCCCGACCACTTCGTAGCCGATATTGGTAACTGCCAGTTCTAGGTCCTCAGCTACGATGGCTTCGTCCTCAACGATCAGTATTCTTATCTTCGCCGTATGAACTTCCCCCAGTACCACTTATGTCAAACTCCATATTAAAGGTTGTTCCTCCAGCGTTAATGACCTTCAGTGTTCCTTGTAACTGGTCTTCAACGAGTATCTTTACCAGGTGGAGACCAAGTGTTTTGGTAGCATTGATGTCAAATCCAGGCGGCAGTCCAACGCCATCATCGCTTACACTCAGATTGACCCTGCCGATATCTGATACGGTGAGACCGATCTCGATCGTTCCTTCCTTCCTCTCACCGAAAGCATGTTCTATTGCGTTTGAGAGCAGTTCATTGATGATCAGCCCGACATGCATCCCAACAGATACCGGAAACTTGCGATCAGTCACGTGAACTATAGGGGTGATCTTTGTGTCTGTGACCGGATAGCTCTGGAACAACTCTTCCGAAAGTGTGCCTACAAACCCCCTCATATTCAGTTCTGGCATGTCCCCACTTTCATATAATTGAGTGTGAATAAGAGCCATAGTATTTATTCTGCTCTGGGATTTAGAGAGCACATCGATCGCTTCTTTATTCCGGGTGGTTCGTGCTTGCATGGAAAGCAAACTTGACACGACTTGAAGGTTGTTCTTTACGCGGTGATATATCTCATGCATAAGCACGTCCTTCTCTCGCAGGGATCGTTTGATCTGCTCTTCCGCGGCTTTGCGCTCGGTGATGTCTGTGGCGGCAGCGTATATTACTTCCTTCGCGTCAGCTGCTGTTGCCCTCCATTCTAACCATTTGTAAGACCCGTTCTTACAAATGTAGCGGTTTTCAAATATAGCAAGCGGACTACCCTTAAGCTGCTTTTCTACTTCAATGATAGTACTTTGGCGGTCGTCCGGATGAATAAACTCGATAAATGGCCGTGTCAGGAATTCCTCGGAAGAGAAACCCAATATGCTACTCAAAGCCGGATTGCAGTATGTAAAATAACCGGTATAAGCATTTACCTTAGCAATGATGCCCGGCACAACTTCAATAATGTGCTTTAGCTCCGCTTCCGCTTCTAAAAGACTCTGTTCCACCTGCTTGCGCTCTGTGATGTCGCGAGCGATCGCCAAAGAGCGTAGTTCGCCATCGATCTCGAAGAATTTCCCGGTGATCTCTACAGGCAGGAGAGTTCCATCTTTCCTCCGCTGGTTCACCTCGAAGATCGCTTCTTCCGCCAACGCATTCCGAACTTTCAGAAACGCCTCGTATCCGGTGGGATCGGCGTCGATCTCCCTGTTGCTCAGTCTTAGCAACTCTTCTCTGCTGTAGCCGAGCGATTCGCAAGCTGCCTGATTGACGTCCACGAAATTCCCGGCCTCATCAGACAAGAATATGGCGTCTTTAGCCGTCTCAAAGAGCGCCCGGTATTTTTCCCCCGACTTTCGCAGCGCATCTTCTGCCCGCTTTCGCTTTGTGGTGTCGCGGGAGATTGCGCCTGTCATGAACCCTTTATCAGTCTTGATAGGGAATACTGCTACCTGTATGATCCGGCGTGCCCCATCGGGGCGCCGAACCACTCGCTCCTCCAACCGGTCCAACCACTCCGATTGCCCGGTCTCGAGGATTTTAAGCACACCAGATTTGATCCGCTCATACAATGCCGGATTATCCTGTTCGTTAGCAGCCACCTGGAACATAACATCCCATATATGTCTACCCAGCACCTCTGCCCGCGAAAGCCCGATAATCCGCTCCTGCCCGCGGTTCCACTCGATTGTGGTGCCTTGTTCATCGACCAGCACAATACCATCACCGGATTGCTCAACGATGCTGCGGAGTTTTTCTTCGCTCTCCCGCAGCGCATCCTCAGCAGCCTTTCGCTCAGCAATCTCTCGCCTCAGTTCCTTGTTTGTCTCTGTCAGTTCGACGGTGCGTTCCTGCACGCGTATTTCCAGTTCATCGTGCGCATTCTGCAGCGCATCCTTTGTCTGGCGCAGTTCAGCCGCCTGCGCGCCAAGTTCCGCAATAACCTTCACTGTTCGGAAGAACGAGTGTAAACAAGCCCAGACCACCTTGTCTTTGACCGTACGCATATTCGTCGCCTCTATGGTGAGTAGTTCCGGGTCCAGGTCGATCTCCACAGCGATCTTTTCAAGTTCTTTTAATTGTTCGGGCGAGAACTTCTCAGGTCTGAATTGACCTGCATACATGGTTGCTTTGCGCTCACCATCGATGATGATCGGCGCGACGAAATGAGCACCATACGCGAAGCAGTACATAATTTCGGGCTCGCTTAACTCGACTGCCTTTCTGCTCATCTCTGTGAATGATTGGAAACAGCGCCGTCTCCCTTCTTTTGTTGATTGGATCAGGCTGCAAAATTTGGTTGGATTGCTAAAACGCGTTAAAGCATCACCATTTGGCAAAAAAATTACAGAAGAGACCCCAACTGTCTTTGCAAAGCTATCCTGGATGGCTTGAACTATATCAACGTCAACAAGTTCCTGTAATGATATGGATTCGTCCATCTTACCTCCTGCACCCCTGTAACACACTTCACGAACTTCATATAACCCTTTCTGTGCGTGGCGATGCAGCGTGACCCGCACACAAGTTGATTGTAGAATACCACTTCACACATCTCTTCGTAGCAAACCATCAGTCATCAGTGATGTCAAACTCCATCTTAAAGGTTGCCCCGCAATCGCTGGTGACCTCCAGGGTTCCTTGCAACTGGTCTTCGGTGAGGATCTTTACGAGACGGAGACCAAGCGTCTTTGACGTATCGATATCGAATCCCGGAGGCAGTCCAACGCCGTCATCGCTGACGGTCAGATTGATCCTGCCGTCTTCCGATGCGGTGAGGCTGACCTCGATCTTCCCTTCGTCCTTCCCCTCGAAAGCGTGTTTTAAGGCGTTTGAGAGCAGTTCATTGATGATCAATCCGACAGGCACCGCAGTCGATATCGGTAATGGGTAATCATCCACCCTGACAACATTGGCAATTCTCGTATACCCGACCGGATAGCTCTGGAGTAACTGTCCGAGCAGCAGATCCACAAAACCCTTCATATTTATCTCTGCAAGGTCACTGCTCTCATATAATTGGGAATGGATGAGAGACATGGTACTTATCCGGTCCCTTGCTTCGAAAAGTATCTCGATCGTATCTTTATCCCTGGCATTCCGCGCCTGCATATTAAGGAGGCTCGAAACAACCTGGAGATTATTCTTTACGCGATGATGAATCTCTCGCAGAAGCACCTCTTTCTCTTGCAGGGATCGTTTGATCTGCTCTTCTGCCTGCCTCTCCTTTGTTACGACCCTTGCACAGCCGACAGTCCCTATCAGATCACAATTTTCATCCCAGAAAGGTGCCTTGTAAACATCAAGATAGACAAATTCACCTTTGAAATTGCCGGACTCATCAAATCTCTGCGGTTTTTTTGTTTCCATGACAATCAAGTCGGAACCAGGGCAGGTCACTCCGAATGTATGATAATTCGGGTTTTCAGGATGTGATTCCTTCGCCCTGCTGGCAAAGTATGCATCGTCTTTCCCAATCGGCTCATCAGTGTCATTGGCATTCAGCAATAGGTCACAGCAAGACTTATTTACAAAGATGAACTTACCCTCCAGATCCTTCGTCCATATAAGGTCTGGCAGATTGTCACACATCAACCTGACCATGGAATACAGGTGCCTGTACTGGCTCTCACTCTCCTTAAGCGCATCCTCTGCACGTTTCTGCTCGGTGATGTCGCGGATCGTCCCCTGAAGCCCGGCCATGTTCCCGTATCCGTCTCTTATCGCAGTTGATGTGATGAGAGTGTTGATGATATCTCCATTTTTCTTCCGTAAATTGGCAGGAAACTCTTTTGCAAACCCATCCTGCTCGATTGCCCGGCTAAATCTCTTCCTATCGTCAGGATTTTCATAATGTTCCGATACCTCGATCTTTAACAGTTCATCCAGAGTTTCGTAGCCGAGAACTTCCACCAGGGCATCATTGGACTCTACCAATCTACCCGTCTTCGTGGTTATGAAGACCGGATCTCTCGATGTTCTGAAGAATTCACTGTACTTCCGCTCGCTCTCCTTAAGCGCGTCCTCAGCAGCTTTGTGGTTGGTGATATCAATCGTCTGAAAGATTGCCCCTTTAAACTCTCCTTTCGCACCTATAATCGGCTCCCACGAGCTTGATGCATACCAAACAGCCCCGTTCTTCTTAACAGCCTTGTATTCGAAATTCTTGCACCCCACGCCTCTGCTGAAGGTGCGATCAAAGACATCCTTCGCCCGCTTTGCATCATCCTCATGCACCCACTGTATTATCCCGCCTGTAAGCTCATCCGGATCATGCCCTGTAAACTCCTCGCAGTTTGGGCTGACATATATGTTCTCACCCTCTGCATCGCTGATCATGAGTATGCTGGGTGCCGTCTCCACAATCGTTTTGAACTGTTCCCCAGCCACCCGCAGCATCTCCTCTGCTGCTTTTTGCTTGGTGATGTCTGAGTAATGTTCAATACGACCACCTTTATAAAGTCCCGATCGGATTGGTTGGCTCCAATGTTCAAGCCAGTATTCCCCCCGTTCTTCGCCAGGAAGCACGTGGCATTCAAAATTTTTTATATAAGTATTAGCATCATACGCTGCAAATACTTCCTGCTCGAAAGTTTCCGGATCTTCAAAAATATTTTTGATCCTATCGCGGAGGAGTTGTCGTTTATCTGTT
>QBUV01000122.1 GCA_013572355.1 Candidatus Methanogaster sp. | reverse complement strand
ATCGTGCCCTTCCCGAGTTTGTCGACGAGCACTGCAATCGCTATTGGTTTTGCCCCCATCTCGGTCAGTTGCTTGATCGTCTCTGTAAGCGTTCCGCCGGTGGTGATCACGTCATCAACGAGCACACAGGTCATGCCCTTCGCATCTGCGAAGTTGTGGCTGAAGATGCCTGCCGCATCCGTATTCTCAGTGCCGAAGAGTTGCTTGTTCGGATAGAATATTGCGAGTTTGCTGCCGAGTTCGTTTGCAACGATGCTTGCCAGCGGGATGCCACTTACAGCGATGCCGACCACCGCGTCGATCTCTGCTACGTCCTCGACACTATCAAGGATTAGATCCGCAACCGCATCAGAGATGCACCGCAACCGGTACGAACTCTCGCCGATGCTGCGCCAGTTCATCGACATATCCTGCGGTGCGCGGAGTTCTGTCTTCTTGCCGGCATGTGTCAGGAGGTACGTGACAGTCTCCTTGGAGACGTTGAGCTCGTCGGCGATCTGTCCGACATGCATGCCATTCTCCTTCATTTCAATCGCTCGTTTTGTTAATTCATCAATACCATTCATGCTGATCACCTACGTTGCGTTAACGGGCTCGCCGCGATTCGAACACGAGTCATTGGGTCCGAAGCCCAATAGGATATCCGCTACCCTACGAGCCCATGTGTTGGTATCATCTTCCGCGGGAGTTGTAAAGTTATCGGATGATGAAGCCATATCCGACAAACCTCTGTTTCTCATCCAGATTGGCGAGAATAAATCGGTCTGATTCGGAATAAGCGATCTTCTTCGAACCTGAGAGCGTAAGAGTGCACCCACTACCGGGCAGAGCAGAATCCACACCCGCCCCGTTTACCATGATCTCTTCGATGCGTGCAGGTGCCGATTGAAGCCCTACGAAGAGATGCAGCACATCCCCGACCGTAATCTGTTTTGTGAACTTTGAAAGCGTGGTGTTAAGCGTAACACCGGTTGCCACAATCTCATTCCCCTCTTCCGAGATCACATCTCCGCGCTCCACATCCTTCGGTTGTATGTGTTTCAGCGCAAGCCCGACTCTCGCGCCAGTCGCCGCGCTCTTTGCGTCAACGTCGTGCAACTGGATCGACCGTATCTCGACAGGTTTCTCTGCCGGCATCATGAGCATCTTATCCTTCGCATGTATCGTGCCCTGCTTGACCACGCCCAGGATCACGCAGCCGATGCCGGTCACGTTAAAGACATGATCGACCGCCACGCGCGGCGAAAGCGCGTTTAACTCCGCGTTCTCGCCATCCACAACCGCGCCAACCGAAGATATCATCTCTTTTAGCTCTTCCATCCCTTCAAACGTCTCGGCAGATACGATGGCGCACTCCCAGTCTTCGATGACCGTGCCCGCCCCAATCGTTCTGATCTTCTTCTCCAACTCCTCAAGTGCGTAAGGATACGATGTATCGGATTTGGTCAGCACGATCATCCCGTGCTTGTAGTTTAACAGATCAAGCAGGACGATGCACTCGCCTGTGTATGCATCAGGACCTTCCGGCGGGACGCAGAGAAGTACTATATCTGATAGGTCAATTGCGGTCAGGAGCGGTTTTACGGACTTTGGATAACCGGTGGCATCGGTTATCGTGAGTATGGTGCCGCTCTTGGCGAAATCGTAGATCGTGACGTCTGACACGTTTCCTTTCTTGCCAAGTTTCGATGCAAGAGTCGTTCTTCCACTCTGCTCGCCTCCGATGATTGCTATTTTTGTCATGTTAGTTCTCGTATCTCCCGTGCTATATACTACATGCTACATGCCATGTGCTATGTGCTATATCTCCTGCATCTCTGCTATGCTCCCGATCACGGCATCCGGCTTGATCCGGGATTGGCTGACGCTCTCCGGAGTCTCAACGCCGGTGAGCACGAGCACAGTCTTCATGCCGTATCTGCTGCCTGCGAGAATATCGGTATCGAGACGGTCGCCGACCAGCGTGCATTCGTGCGCAGGAAGCCCCAGGTGGTCGATCACGGCATCCATCATCGGCGGGTTCGGTTTGCCTATCACAAACGCAGATCTCCCGGATGCCGTCTCAAGCGCACGCACAATAGCGCCTGCGCCCGGCAGGAAACCATGTTCCACCGGAAGAACGGGGTCCGTGTTTGTTGCGATGAGTCCTGACCCGGCAAGGATGTTGCAAAGACCGATTCTTAATTTTTCATAAGTGAAATCCCTGTCAAGACCGACAACGACAAAATCCGCAACCGCATCCTCATCCCCACATCTGCCGCCATCGCCACCGTCATCTCTACCCTCATCCCTGCCCGGATCGATCTCGTGCCCCTCTGCTTTCAGTTCATGGATCAAGCCCGCCTCGCCGATCGGATAGATCTTCTGTGCCCCGTACCGCTTCCTGATATACACGGCGGCAGCATATCCGGCAGTGATCACGTCGCCCTCCGTACACCGGATGCCGGATGCGTTTAATCTCGCAGCGACCGCACCCCTGCTCTGTGTTGAGTTATTCGTCAGGAAGACGACTCTCGCACTATCCAGCAACCGGTTGACCGCATCCGGCGCACCTGCTATCACTTCGCTGCCCCGGAATATCACGCCGTCGAGATCGAGAATGTACGCCTCCATCAGTATCATATACGGACGGCAATCTATAAACTTGCCTTCGCACCCATTCGGAGGGTTTTCTCACATTCACCCCGCTCTTCGAGTACCTTTATCTATCCGGATGTTCGAGGATGAACCATACAAAATGTCAGAGGAAATAGCATGATCGATGAAACATCCGAACAGATACGAAAGCGGTTCCTCGAACTGAATGTCGATATCGAACTTCCCGAGATCGAGCGGCGGCTTAGCGATCTGGCCGAACGGTTCAAGGTCCCGATCGCAGAGGCAGAGCGAAGCGTCGTCAGCTACTTCCTGCGGGAACGCGGGATCAAGCGGGAGGACTATTACGGCACGCCGCAGGGAGCGGCATCGTCCACGCGGATAGCAGATATCAACCAGAGCGAACAATGGATCAATCTGCATGCAAAGGTTGTGCAGTTGTGGGATAGCACGTCCCCATCGATCGATCAGGTCGGGCTCATCGGAGACGAGACCGGCACGATCAAGTTTGTCAAGTGGACAAAATCCAAGCTGCCGGCACTCGTTGAGGGGAAGAGTTATTCTCTTGAGAATATGACCACCGATGAATGGGAGGGGCGTTTCAGCGTGAAGATGAACCGGACCACCCGCATCCAGGAGCTTGATGAGGCAGTCGAAACCCAGGACCAGGAAGCACAACTGGTGCAGATCGATAATATCAACCAGAGCGGACAGTGGATCAACCTCCGTGCGAAAGTGACCCAATTATGGGAGAGCGAACACGAGTCGATCGATCAGATCGGTCTCATCGGAGACGAGACAGGTACGATCAAGTTTGTCAAGTGGGCGAAATCCAACTTACCGGCACTCGTTGAGGGGAAAAGTTATTCATTCGAGAATCTGGTAACTGATGAGTTTGAAGAGAGATTCAGCGTGAAGTTCAACAATGGATCATCGATTAAGGAACTCGACGAGGATATCGAGACCGCTGACCAGAACGCGCAACTGGTTGAGATAGACAGTATCACCGAGAGTAACAAGTGGATCAACCTCCATGCAAAGGTTGTCCAGTTGTGGGAGAGTGAGCACGAGTCGATTGATCAGATCGGGTTAATCGGCGACGAGACCGGGACGATCAAGTTTGTTAAGTGGGCAAAATCCGAGCTGCCGGCACTTCTGGAGGGCAAGAGTTATTCATTCGAGAATCTGACGACAGATGAGTTTGAAGAACGGTTCAGCGTGAAATTCAACAAAGGATCATCGATTGAGGAACTCGATGATGATATCGAGGTTGGGTTCTCTGCCACCGAGTTCACAGGCGCCATGGTTCACATCCAGGACGGCTCCGGACTGATCAGGCGTTGCCCGATCTGCAACCGTGCGCTCATGAAAGGAACATGCATGGAACATGGGAATGTGGATGGAATCCATGACCTCCGGATCAAAGCGGTGCTGGATGACGGAACCAAGGTGCAGGAAGCGCTCTTCAACCGCGAGATCACCGAAAGCATCAGTGGTATCACGCTTGAGGAGGCAAAAGAGATGGCTGTAGATGCGCTCGACCAGAGCGTGGTGCTGGACGAGATGAAGAAACGACTCCTCGGCAGGTATTATACCATGTCCGGGAGCATCCTTGACCGGTACATGCTCGTTGAGAATGTTCAGCTAGTGGAAGGGTTGCCTGACAATGGGATCGATGCTCTACTTCGAGAGGTGACCTGAGATGGCTAGTTTTGCAAGAGAGGTGGCATATCGGATCTTTGCCAGGGAACTCTCCGATACAACCGTTGCGCTGGAACGTGACCCGGATGATGCGTATGCGCCCCAGTACGTGCTGACGCCGACCGGAGCGAAGGTAAACCGCGTCTTTGTCATCGGCACGCTTACAGAGAAGGAAGATATCGGCACCGATACCGAGTACTGGCGGGCGCGGATATCTGACCCGACCGGCGCGTTCTTTATGTACGCTGGGCAGTACCAGCCGGATGCAACGCGGGCGCTTACGGAGGCGTCGGTTCCCGAATTTCTGGCTGTGGTCGGCAAGGTTAGCATATACACGACCGAGGATGGACATGTGATGACATCGATCCGCCCGGAGACGATCTCGGTGGTGGATGCGCTGGTTCGTGACCGGTGGGTGCTTGAGACATCACGCCAGACGCTTGACCGGATCAAGGAACTGGAGGAAGGAAGTTGTGAAAATCTTTCGATGGTTGAGGAGAACTATTCGATGGATCTTGAGCAGTACCGACAGATGGTGGCATCAGCGCTCGAATCGATGCAATGAAAAGAGGCGACTGAGAGAACCCGGCACTGGCGCTTCTCAAGTGGAATCGCCATGCTATTAGACTCTACCGCAGAGTGCGCAGAGACTTGGAAACGGTCTCGAAACTCTGCGTTCGGCCTTCGGCGCTGCTTCGTAGACCGCGGTGATAAATCACTTGATTTTTAGACAGTGCCAAGAATCCAGATCACCACTGCAGTATATCCACAGGCATCGCCCTGTTATGCACACCGGTCGCAACCAGCGCGCCTGCAACCCCGACGTCACGCAGCAGATCGAGATCATTCATGTCCCGCACGCCCCCGCCGAAGATGACCGGATGATCCGAGCGCGCGACCGCATCACTGAGAAGATCGAGATCGATGCCGGATTCCGTGCCAACCTTCGTCAGGTCGATGATGATCAGATGGTTGATCGGATACTCGTTCAGTCGCTCGACCGCCTCCAGCGGAGTGAGCGATATTCCGGTGTTTGTGAGGATTCTGCCGTCCATCAGGTCGATGTTGACATGCAGCCGGCTTGCATCACACGTCTCGCACGCCTCCCCGATCACGTCGAAATCGGCATTCTCGGTTCCGATGGTGACAGTATCAGCGATTGTAAGCCCGAGCGCCGCGTCTCCTGCTGACCTGACGCCGCAACTGAGTATCGTCCTGCAGTATCCTGAGACGTCCTTTATGACCTGAAAGTTGTCCCCAATTCCGCGGATCCGGTTGAGGTCGGCAGCGTATACCTCTGTCGGGCGTAGCGTTCTTGCGATCTCAACGGCGTCTGATGTTTCGCAGACCGAACTGAAATCCGCTACTGGCAGGTACTCTTCCCGCTTACCTCTGAGCGCATGTACCACGACGCCATCGAATATATCCAGCACGAGGATGGTTCTGAACATCTATTATGCTTGGCGGGTCGTCACATAAAATCGATCAGAGACACGGGCAGGTCAGAGATGCAGATTCTGATCAGCCATCGACTTCCATCCGCACCATGGTAAAGACCGGTCCCCGGATGTCGATCTTCTTGTTGCCGGATGTGATCCACCGGTTTGCGTGTGGCTTTATATCGATATTGATCTCTGACGGAACCTTAACACCCTTGACCCTGACCTCGCAGCCCACACCGCATCTTGCCGCGTTCTCGATCTCGCGTGCTGCCTCTGCTGCAAACGCATCGATGAACCTGAAACCGGCAGAGATGCCTTCCTTAAATACCGTGTCCCATTTCTCGATACGCGGCACTCCGAGAACATTGCCCTCGTGAACCATGACCTCGTTCATCGCTGCAGGACCGCAGAGTTTCGTCTTCTCTTCCGGTTCGACAACCGTCACCCGAAGATGATGCCCGAACATCTCGCCCTCCCACGCCAGGTACTCGCATGGACTTGGATCGCTCCCGTGCGCCTCGGCGACACGTGTGATTGCGCGCTGTATCGCAAGTCCGGTATCGGTATCAGGTGCCTCCCTGACGCAGACCGATGCTGCAAGTTCGTGATCGGTCATCGAGAGTTGATCGAACTGCGGATACGAGAGCGATCTGACATCGCTGGAGCCATAGAGGATCATTGCGAGCCGCTCCACGCCAAGACCAAGGTTCATCACCGGATACGGGATCTCGTAAGCAGAAAGTGCGATCGGTGAGTACATGCCGAAGGTCGCAATCTCAATCCAGCCGTCCGCATACTTCGTATCCGAGTCGTGCAGGGCAGGATGGTACGCATAGACCTCGATCTGGGTATCCGGCACATAGTACTTGCTCCGCTTCTCATCTGGCTGGAACCTGAACTCCTCGAACCCGAATTGGGATAACAGAGCCTTGGATACCGCTTTTCCATAATCAACCGTAACATTTTCACCCATCGCAACGCATGAGGCTGAATGGTAAGTCATCAACCTGGAAGCGTCCTCTGACTGCTCCCTTCGGAAGCACCGGTCTATCGAGAAGAGGTTCAGCGGAAGCTCCTGTTTACCGATAAGTGCGGACAGTGTGATGAACCAGCCGGAAGTCATGTGGCTGCGAAGCGTCTTTCTTGTTGGTTCCGGAACCAGCTCCCGAAACTCAGGAAAGACCTGATCGATCATCACCGCAACCTTCGGATCATCGATCTTAAGTTCCCTTGCGAGCACCGGGATCAGGTCATCGCCCTCGATCACTCCTTTCTTGTATGAGTGAAGCACCTGCTTGACCGTTGTCGCGTCGTCTTCGCTTACGTTCCTGCCGATGATCTCGCCGATCTTTACGATCCGTTCATCAGATAGCCCAATATCCGGGCGCGGCAGCCCTGCAAGATAGAAACACCGGTCCAGAACAGCTTGCGCCTCGGATCCGAACTGGCGGTACACCTCCCGATCCTCGACTATGAGCGGGTTCATCGTCTCGGAAAATCCCATCCTGAGATACGCATCCCTGAGGCGATGTACTGTCTCAAAGATCGGGTGTGGCTTTCCGTAATCGAATTTAAGGTGTGGGTATGCTTGATTGATCCCGGGAACCGGAATTATCTCCTTACCACGATTCCATGTCGCTTCAAAGTCCTGCGCTGCTGATTTCCTGATTGCATCCGGATCGAACTTCATCATGCAGTACTTGTCACCAATCACAGTTAAACGATTTGCCGAGATGGTCGGGGTGAGCGAAGAAGAGGATGCGAAGCCCGGATGCCACCCGCGCGATCTGCTACTCATAAGTCCCCGCGGATGCTACTGAAATGGGCTCGCTGCGATTCGAACGCAGGATCCCCGCCGTGTGAAGGCGATGTCATAACCGACTAGACCACGAGCCCATGATCGAGTTGTCTGGAAATGGGTCTGTAGCGATATAAATATTGCTGTTGGCGAAGCCTGCATTCACCTGAAACACTTGACGCACGATATGATCGTGTCACCTGCTTCTGTCATATCCATCGCCATTGCCATCCCGGAATCCAGGTCATCCGCTTCGCAGTCGCTCTCTATGCCGACCGTGATGAAGCGATCGATGAAGTCCCGGTTCCGCCCGATCAGCCCTACCACCTCATCCGCGTCAAGCCCCTCGCAGACGTTGTACTCCTCAATCCCGATGATCATGACGACCATTCCCCGCCCCTCATCCGCGATGCGTCTGGCATGGTCGATCGCAGATTCCGCAGACGATATATTCATGCCTGAGTTCGAGTTATCAACGACGGTCCTGCCAGCGATCTCCATGACCTTCATCCTCCCGCTTACACCTCTGAAACCGTCGAGAAAGGACTCTATGCAGCCGGGATCGGTGTTCATCGATATTGCAGCGGAGACCGCGGCAAGAATTGCGGTTCTGTATGAGAAGATGTCATAATCCTTGACTGTGAACTCGATGCGCCGGTTCATCGCTGTAACGACCGCATGTTCATGGTTGATCTCCTCGAAACGCACGTCCACCCCAACCCCTCCAGACCCGCCGTCCCCGAATGCGAGGATGTTTACAGCCGGGTTGGAGGTTAAATCGACATCGCTGTTTAAGATCAGCGTTGATCCGGGTTTTGCGCGCTCTACTATCTGCATCTTCGCGCTGGACGCTAGTCCGGTCTTGTTTGCGATCGGGTAATCCCCTGTTAGCGTAGTGATGATGCCGGTGTCTGCAAGCCCGGTGCCGCCGAGCGAGACCTCAAAGATGTAGATATCGGGCTCCACCCCTGGTTCGGCTTTGACCGATTCCACCGCCCTGATGATGCTTGCCGGCGCAATGCTCCACTTTGCGATCGTTCTTGCACTGCTGCCGCCACTCCCAGCCCCATCTCCGCCCCCGCCATCCCAGTACTCAACACCTGCACTGGTATGCGAGACGATTTTCTTACCGGTACATTCCGATAACATTCCTGCGAGCATCCGTACAGTGCTCGTCTTTGCGGTCGTGCCGGTCACCTCGACGACGTGATACCGCTCAAGACGCTGTTTCAGGATCTCGTAGACCACGGCATGGTGTGTGATCACCGGTACCGGCACGTCCGCGGCGCGCGCATCGTGAAGCGTCTTGTACGCGGAATCCAGATGCACAGGCGCAACGATCAGATCGAAATCGCCTGCATCCGGCGGTTCTGTCAGGACTGGGATACCTGACGATTCGAGATCGCGGCGCGCTTCGTCACTGACCGTGCCATACACATCGACAGCAGTGACCGCATCGGTCTCTGCGAGAGACTGCGCGATCAGATCGCCGCCGTGCGTCAGATCGAGCACCGCGATTTTCATATTCAGCGTGAAATCGCTTCTTCAGCCCTCTTGTACGCAAGTTCAGCGATACACGCATCTGCGCCGAGCGGTTCGGCGTAAACGATATCAACCGACTTCCCGTCAATCTCTGTCGCCGCCTTCTTATCCTCGTTCAGATTCAGTTCCTTTGGGATGTCCTCAAGCGTGTGGACGCCGTGCGCAAGGAAGATCGGGAGCGCAACGATCTTGTCAACGCCGGTTCCAGCGAAACTCTCCAGCCCCTGCTTCAGAGTCGGTTCGTCCATGTTCAAAAACGCGGTCCGTACGACGACGTCGCCCTGATTGGCGATCATCCCGGATATCGTCTCAACGAGTTCCTTGTTGTATGGAAGTGTGCTTCCATGTCCGAGTACCAGTATACCTGTGTTCATAGATTTGTCTCCTGTGTTACGTAGAATGTTGGATGGTAGCTATCATTGTTAAACCCATCGACGCGCGACCGACCAAACGTTATACTTATATACCAGAGACAACAGATGTATAGTTGTCATTATCATTATGATAATGAGGTGGTTATCATGACATGGGCAAAAACAGAAAATGTGTGGGAAGATCTGGATGAGGTGCTCTGCGGCGCAGTGTGCCTCATCTTTGGGTGGGGTTCAGCCACGCTTAGTCACGAATGCTTTCACTTAATGGTCGCACGAACGCTAGGACTTACAGCAACACTTGGCGAGGTCACCCTCACCACAGGCTCGGTGTTCGTACAGGGGGATATGACATCGGTCGAGACGATGCTTGTGGCGGTCGCGGGCAGTCTTGGGTTGATCATAGTCGGGCTGCTAATGATCCACTCGTTTGAAAACAAGATGGTACACATGATCGGGGTGGTTTTCCTGTGCAGGGCATGGATCGATGCCCTTCCGCTCTTCGACCTGGATGGCGGGATATTTGTGCAGTCCGCATGTAGTGCTCTTGGAACTGCGGGATTACTTGCAGCATGGATCTTCGTCATCCTCGAGATTCTCGTAAGCGGCGGCGCAATCGCACACGTGATCAAGAGTGGGTCCATCTAACGCTCCTTTGTGTTATACGTTAGCACAGTGTCAGGTGTGCCTTCTCCGGCACATCTGGTATCTGTGGAGTTTTTTTTCAAGGGTTGGTGCTTTTTTGCCGCTCTGGCGGATCAACGGAAGAGAGAAGAACGTTTAATATAGTGGGGTTTATAAACGTAATTCGAAATTTCAGTTGTGGCGGTATGCAAACATGAAACGACCACTCACCATCGGGATCATCCTCCTGATCATTGCAGTCTCGCTCATACTCACACTCAGTCTCACAGGATGCATCACAAAGCAGGAGCCTGTGTGGGACGTAACCAGCGACGGGTTGTTGAGGTACAGGATGCCCGCACTGGATCCGGATCCGGACCCTCTGCCAGAACCACTCGAAGAAACGGATAATTACATACTCTACGAGGTTGTTTATGAGAGCAGGGGGGCAGATATCGAAGGACTCATCCGAATACCGGAGAATCGTTCCGGAAAACAAGTTCCGGGAATCGTGCTGCTCCCTGGTGCAACCGTGACAAAGGAGAGTGAACAGGGGCTTGCCCGATACCTCTGCGATATCGGGTATGCGAGCATCGCTATCGATCAGCGCAATCTCGGCGGCATCAACATGGAAGGCGATCTCCGGATGTTTCTGAACGGAGAAGAGCCTGTGCAGCATAAGATGGTGTATGATGCCCTCTCTGCGGCAGAGGTGCTGCGAAACCATCCAGAGATCGATCCTGACCGGATTCTGTACCTCGGCGAGAGCAACGGCGGCAGGTTTGCGATCATCGGATGTGCTCTTGACGAGAGGGCGCGGGGTGTTGTTGCGATCAGTACGTGCGGCTACGGGATCGATGCGCTGGTTGCTTCAGCGCGAATGACAGACCCTGATGTGATCCGTTTTTACCGATCGGTTGATCCTGACACATATCTGAATGAGATCAGCCCGAGAACGTTTGTGATGATCCATTCCCTAAACGACCCGGTCATCCCATATAGTAGCGCACAGCAGACCTACATAAAAATCGGTGAGCCGAAATCGCTGCATGTAATCAAGGTAGAGGGGCACGGGTACGACACTTCCATGAATCCGTTTCTGGAAGCGGAACTTGCGAAGGTCTTCTCTTAAAACCCGTATCTGGCAAGAAATCACTCACGCCATAGCCATCCAGATCGCGCCAGCAACGATGCCACCGATGGCGGTTGAGACCACGTTCACGCCGTTATTTGAGAGGATGCCCCGCTGCTGCAGGGTTGCGCCGAGAAGACTGTCGATGTTCGTGCCGAGAAATCCGCTTACGGTAACGATCGATATCCCGAGGATACAGGCGGAGTCTGTCCCGATCACGCCGAAGAGAAGCGCGAGAAGCGCGATTGCAAGAGATCCGAATATCGCAGCAGCCTCGCCGAGTGAAGATACGCCCCCATCGACGCCGGGGTCAACTTTCTTTAAGGTGGTGATCATGCGGGGGCTTCCCTCGTACGTCGTCCCGATCTCGCTTGCAAGCGTGTCACCAGTTGCTGTTGCAACCGAGCCAAGGTACACGTAAAGGATCATGGTTGCTGCCTCCGGAAATATCGGATAGCAGATGCTTGCAGCGATCGCAACGATGCTGTTGCTGAAGACATTCTTATAGCCCCTTGTTCCTCCTTTCCCCTGCGCAATCCCGAGCGACTGCTTATACTTGTATTTGTACTTTGTAAATCCGCCTCCGAGCAAATAAAATGCCAGGAGAAGCAGGAACCACCAGACATCCGTGAACGCGATGATCAGAACCCCTACAAGGGTTGCGCTGAGCAGTCCTGAGATGTCAGCAATCCCTGCCCTGTATGCCAGATACCCGAGTATCAGTGCAAAAGCGAGTGCAAGCAGCATCGATACGTACGAGACCGAATACCCGAAACTGAGGAATAGCCACATCGCCATCGCAGAGCCGATCGGAACCGTGACGTTGTCATGAATCTTTGTCGAGATGCATTCGAGAAGCGCGCCTGTTATGGCTCCTATGACCGAGATGAAGAAGACCAGCTGGAGCGACACCGGAAACGGTGTGGGTTCTGTCCAGTGCAGGATCCAGCATCCGATCAGGAATGAAAAGACGGTCCCGGTGAAGAGAAGCGTTAAACTGACCTTGATAGACTCAGGTTTTGCCCTTCCCTCAGAGTACCCGCGTTCAGGGTACTTGATGTTGCCGAGTACCTCGTACCTTGCCTGATTGGCAACACGCAGGATCGTCGCGATGCCGTCGCCGAAGGTGGTGATCGCTATCGCGCCTCCGATGATGAAGACCGGAAACTCGTACTTGGTGAATGTGAGCACCCATGCGATCAGAAGCAAGAGCAACATGCTCCCGCTGAGACAGATCGCGCCCAGGGGTCTTCTGATGGCTACACCGGACCCATGATACGTCAGGATTCCAAAGAGTCCGCCTGACCGCGGCAGCAACAGGACAACGAGGAATAAGAGAAGCGATAGCAGTACGAGATACTGCAGAGGCAGGAACGGAAACGCGAGGACGATCATCCCGATCAGGACGTGGATTGTCTGTCTCTTGTACTCATGCTTGATGTCGGTGTGTGTATGAGCCATCTTCGATTCCCCCTAATAATTCCCGTTCCTGCTGTCTGTGGAACCGGTAGGTCGCTCTTGGCGAGCCATCATACACTTATCAGATATCAAAGCCAGTTCGGCAGCAGGCAGTTCTTCGGGACGCTTATCCAGTACCTTGCCAGAGAGCCCAAGATTCTTAAGATCCTTGACACCGGTAAACGCTGCAATCGAGTTCTTCAGTTTCTTCCTGCGCTGCGAAAAGACCGCTGTTAAGAATCTCGAAAAGAAAGCCGGATCCGAGACTTCGTATTCAGGCGCACGCGGGGTTACGCGCACGATTGCTGACCGCACACCCGGCTCTGGCGAGAATGCTTCCGGTGGCACGATCTCGAGCAACTCCACAAGAGCGCGGTACTGGACACAGATCGAGAGTTTGCCATACTCTTTTGATCCATGAGGTGCCGCCATCCGCCTTGCGAACTCGTACTGGTACATCAGAACCGCCATCTCGAACGGATACTTGAGTAACTTAAATGTGATCTCTGAAGAGATCGAATACGGAAGGTTCGAAACGATTTTGTTGAAACTGAACTTGGACGCTGACTCTGAAAACTCGAGTTTGAGTGCATCGCCGTGTATGACCTCCACATTTGTACCTTCGAAGCGCCGATTCAACAGTTCAGCAAATGTTGCGTCCGATTCGATTGCGAAAACCGCCCTCACGCGTTTCCTGAGTTCCTCTGTGAGAACGCCGGTCCCGGCACCGATCTCCAGCACTACGTCACGATGACGGAGATCTGCGTACTCTATGATGTTATGCAGAACCAGGTCATCGATCAGGATGTGTTGATCGGATATTGCCATTATCGCTTCATCTTCTGCCTTTCTTTCGGGATGGTTCCGGAGGTCTCGTGGTGAACAAACGGTACCTGACATTACTCATGAGTTCGTTCTCGATCTGGTGCGCAAAGATGGTTTCCGGCCTGTGTAACCCCTTTACTCGCTGCGTCAGGTCCTCGAAACTTTTGAAATTTCCGGCTTTCCGCTCTTCGAGTATCGCCCACATAAGTTTCTTCCCGATCCCTGGCAGCAGTTCGAGCATGTGCTGTCTGGTCGATATCGGATACGCATCGTTTATGAATTGGATAAAACGCGTTTCGTCGTTTAGGACGATCTTCTCCAGCACGTAGATGAGTTCGCTCTGCGCACCATGTGTGAGGGATTTGTACTCCAGTCTGCGCTTCACATGATCGATCACATCGCGCTCTTTATCCCCGATACAGGCACGCTCGCCAATCTGTGGCATAGCCCCTTCCTTGGGCACCATCTCGACCAGAACAAAGTATTTCTCACCGATCCCATGTACAGACGGTTTCTTCTGGTACACGGGTCTGTTATCGCTCGAATCCCCGTACGGGAGATAATCCAGCACCCACGCATACTCCTCCTTTCCGGGTCTCTTATCGCTGTTCAGCATCGGAACACCCCTGTCACCCATTTGCCTTATGCCACGTCAGCCACGAGATCCAGCATCTGATCCAGATCCTCGGTGGTCAATATGAACCGCTCCTTCGCATAGATGCTGCGAAGTTCATCCCTCGTTTCCGGGAGAATGTCTGCAATCCTGATCGCGATTTCAGGTTTCATCTTCTCAAGTTCCAACAGACTGGTAGCTAAAGCGCGGGATTTTTTAGGATCGCTCTTTGAGAAGGCATCGATATGGCGAATCGCTTTCTTGAGTTCGTAACCAAGCTCTTCCTCCCCTTCTCCTGCCCTCTCTTCCTTGATACGATCCAGCAGTTCTTTCGCCTCTGAAATTGTCAGAAGTTCCTCATTGATGACATTTTTTACGATCATACCAACCTCAATATTGTTACATACTGCTACTGCTACTGTGGACTTAAGTGCTGTGGATACACGATGACTTCTTTTGTGGCGTTGCCATCGCGCACAGAAAGGAGGTATGCGCGACCGCGCCGCGCTGTGACCCTGCCAGTGCGTCCATGAAACTTGGGGTTCGGCATTCCCTTGTGTATGCTCGGATCGATGATGATATGAGCCATAGCTCCCGTTTCAAACTCCTGGATCGACTTACTGATCGCTGATAACCCTCTTTTTCTCGATGATTTCTTTAATTTGTGTCGGGTCTTTCTCCGTTCACCATGTGACTTTGCCATATTCATAACCATACATGCTCTATGGATTTAAGTGTTGTGCAGAAAAACATATAAGCATCCGCACATAATTGAAAAGGTGCTAATTCCAATATTAGTTCAGATCAGAAATAAAGACAAGGATGTGATATGAGATGACAAGTAAATCTTGTAATGCTCTTTTGGCGGTCGTAATCATGGTTGCATTAACTGTTACAGTAGCGTACGGCGCAGAGGTCGCTACAAATACCCAGTTCGCATCAGTGACACTGGGAGCTGCGGATGTCAACTGTGCAGACTGCCATGCCGGAGATCCACATGCCATCCATGAAGATGGCTTGGGTGCCGGAAGGGTGACCTGTGAGGCATGTCATGGAGAAGCATTTGATATCGGTATACCACAGTGCACCAAGTGTCACGCAGGTCCGATACACGAGGTGCATGATGTCTCGAAGGGTGCCGACTGCACAATTTGTCACACTGACAATCTTGATAACGTGCACTACGATCTTTTCGGAGGCAAGGAACTCGTATGTGCACACTGTCACGGGGACATTATTGCCGTGCACGGTGAGGGCATGGGCAGTTGTGAGAAGTGCCACAAGACTGCACCTGACATCGTAGTGCCTACGAAAACAGCAGACATGACGATCATGTGCCAGGCATGTCACGACTATGACGATGCTGCGAGCATACACGGAGATCTGTCTGACCCGCTCGGTTGCTACAAGTGTCACAGAACCGCACCGAACTCAACACCTGTTGAGATCCCGCATAATCTGCATATTCCGATCAATGTGGGCTGCGACATGTGCCACCTTACGTCAGATGACAAGGTCATCATTCCAGATTGCGGCAACTGCCACGACGCGGTGAACATACACCTGCTCTCGAAGATCGGGGTCAGTGCTACTGCGCCAGCGTGTACGGTCTGCCATGGAACACCACCAGGGAAGATTGAGAAGGAGACGCCGACTGCCGTGGTAACAGAGACAGATGAAGGTCCCACAGAGGTGGAGGCGACACCAGCTGGCAAGAGTATTCCCGGATTCGGAGTGCTGCTTGCTGTGACTGCGCTGGTCATTACGATGTACTGGCGAAGAAGAAATGAGTAGGCGTAATGCCTACTTTTTATTTTATTTTGGCGTATGGTGTTTTTCTTGTTTGCGAGGAAGATTACGGAGCGAAACCGCGTACATGTTTCAATAAGTTGTAGCAATTTACCGCGTAATACGATCTGCGAAAGCACGCGACGAAGCTCATATCGCCGTACTCGCGCCACAAACTTTCAAAGTTGACCTTAATCCGTGTCCATCTGTGTTAATCAGTGGCTGACAAAAGTTTTTAGCCACAGATGAACACAGATTCCACCGATTTCAT
>QBUV01000121.1 GCA_013572355.1 Candidatus Methanogaster sp. | reverse complement strand
GAAAACCACGGAGGACGCAGAGGTGGCAAAAGATAGAAATAACAACTCTCTGTGATCCTCTGTGCTCTCTGCGGTTTAATCTTCCGGATTTTCCAGAAGAGTGAAGATCATGATCCCATGCTGTTCATCTCACAAACGATATCTATTTGACAGGACAGGACAATCCAGAAACCATGCGCCAGATGAAAATTGCGGTCGTCGAGGGTGATGGAATCGGAAAAGAGGTGATTCCAGCCGCTCTTGAAGTGCTGGATGCGTTCACGCTCGATATCGAGAAAGTTCCGGTTGAGATCGGGTACGGCAAGTGGAAGCGCACCGGCAGAGCGATGACAGAGGACGATTTTGATATCTTCAGATCCTGCGACTGCATACTCTTCGGTGCGATCACGACACCACCGGATCCGGAATACAAAAGCGTTCTTGTCCGGATCAGGAAAGAATTCGATCTGTATGCCAATATAAGACCGATCAAGAGTATAACGAACTCCCGGGACATTGATTTCACAATCGTTCGTGAGAACACCGAGGGCATGTATTCGGGAATCGAAGAGATTCTGCCTGATGCCGTGCACTCGACAAGGGTAATCACCCGGGCTGGAAGCGAGCGCATCGCAGAGTACGCATGTTCGCTTGCCGCCGAAAAACGCTTGACTATCGTGCACAAAGCAAATATACTGAAGTCGTGCTGGCTCTTTCGGGAGGTCTGCATCGATGTCGCAGACCGGCACAAAGTCCGGTGGGAGGATATGCTTGTCGATGCTGCTGCGCACCGTCTGGTACTGAATCCGGAGCGGTTCGAGGTGATCGTCACGACCAATCTCTTCGGGGATATCCTAAGCGACATGTCCGCAGCGCTCATCGGCGGGCTTGGCGTTGCGGGAAGCGCAAACATAGGAGCTAATTACGCGCTCTTCGAGCCGGTGCACGGCAGCGCTCCTGACATCGCTGGTAAGGGACTTGCGAATCCGATTGCTGCGATCCTGAGTCTTGCGATGATGCTTAAGTGGTACGGCAGGACAGAAGAATCTGATGCGGTGAAGTATGCGGTATCTGACGCGGTATCCCGCGGCATCACAACCCCTGACATCGGCGGGCGGTGTTCGACAGCAGAGGTTGCAGGCGCGATCTCGCATGTCGTTTTGGAGGAACTGGCAGGGGGATTGTGAAGTTATCCTGATGCGGGAGGGAAGGACTTGAGGATATCGATTGTGTATGAACTATACGGAAAGGATGCGGTCTCTCTCGGGAAAGCGTGTGAAATTCCGATCCGGAGCACCGCTCACCCTTCCCGCACCACAACTTCACCATCGGCGAGCCAGATCACCCGGTCCACGATGTCCGCATCCTCAAGCTCATGCGTAACCATCAAGATCGTCTGCCCCGTATCCCGGTTCAGCGCCCGGAAGAGTTCAAGAATCTGCCTCGACGAGACACTGTCCAGATTCGCGGTCGGCTCGTCGGCAAAGAGAATCTTTGGATTGTTGATTAGCGCCCTTGCAATCGCAACCCGCTGCTGCTCGCCGCCTGACATCTCCCTGGGGCGGTGGTCTGCCCTCCCCGTAAGTCCGACCTTCTCGAGCGCATCCATCCCGTTCCTGATACACTCGCCCTGCGACAACCCAAGCGCCATCGCTGGCAGGTACACGTTCTCAAGCGCTGTCATTTCAGGCAAGATTGCGTACTCCTGAAAGACGTAACCGAACTTTTCAAGCCTGAATCTCGTCCTCGCTGCTTCCGAGAGCCCTGATATCTCAACCCCATCGATTACGATCTCGCCTTCGGTCGGCGTATCAAGAAGCCCTAACTGGTGCAAAAGCGTTGATTTCCCGCTTCCGCTCTTTCCCATGATCGCTGCAAACTCACCTCTCCTGATATCGAGCGTCACGCGGTTCAGCGCGGTCACCTGCATCTTCCCCATGATGTAGGTTCGTGATAAGTTTCTTGTCGCAATTATCGTGTCCTGCCCATCTCGTCCCATCCGTTCCACCATTTAGTCCCCCCAGATCGCGTCAAGGATCGTTTCACGCACCGCCCGCCACGAGGGGAGGAAACCTGCGATTGCAGCAGATATGATCAACCCTGCACTTCTCGTGATGGCAGCTTTTTGCTCGATTAAAAGTGTTACATCCCCCATGGGAAATACCATTGGGTGCTTGATGAAATAAGGTACCAGTATGGCAAACATGATCACCAGTCCGGCAATGCAACCACATACAGCATAAAATACAGCCTGAAATATGTACGACCGGACGATTATCGATTCCTTGATCCCGATCGCCCGCAGGATCCCTATCTGCCTTCGTTTGCTCACTGTGCTAACGTAGATCACGATGAAGATTGTGACGCCTGCAACAAAGAAGCCAATGGCTCCAGTGAGTGCATTTAGCGCATCGAAACTCTGTGTGAGGGTGGCGATTATCCCTGCGTACACTATCCATGGTTTGATATCTTCATGAACGCCCAGCTCAACGAACTGGTTTAGAAATCTATCCTCTTCGCCCTTCGTATCGGTCTTTACAAGAATCTGGGACGCCATATCGTGGATTCCGAGCACTGATTCCATCTCCTTCTCGGTTACGTATGCCAGCTGATTCGACTGGATGAAGTTCGTATCAAAGATCCCTTTCACCCGGTACTCACGTTTGACTCCGTTCGCGAATGTTACCTCCACGGTATCGCCGACCACAACGCCGCCGAGCGATGTGTGTTCGAGGCTCCCGCCATGCCCACCTGCGATCTCTTTTCCGATGATGATCTCTCTGGTATCGGATCTGCTCAAATACTCACCCTCAATCATCATATCAGGAACCGTAGAGACCGTTCGCTCATCAGCCGGATCGACAGCGCGGATACTCCATGCGCCGCTCTGCTCTTCGTAGGCGATGGTTGCACCTGTGACGTACTGCGCAGAGGTGCCTATAACCCCGGGTACATTGATTATCTTCTTCACAACCGAGTCAGGGTTCTCGATATATAGCTCCCCATCCGCGGGCTCGATCACAATGTTGCTGTAAAGGGTATCAATCACCTGTGTCTCGGTGGCGTCACCCATCCCGTCGAAGACCGATGTCGTGAACATGAGGTTCACGAAGGCGAGCGCCATTATGAGGATCGTGAGCGCTGATGTGCCTCTGTTGCCCTTTGCGATGAATTTGTAGGCGAGGAAGGCCGAAACCTTGAGTTCTGTTCTTGTGGAGGTCATTTTAATCGATCCAATCTCTCCTGGATCTGCTCATTTTTTCCTGCGAAGATAGAATATGCCAACAACGATGAGCGCAGCCACAGCGAGAGCCGGAATCAGCATATCGCCGTTCCCGCCGTCGCCAACATACAGCACCAGATCAACGGTTGTCGTGTGATCCCCGAGATCGTCTTTATACGAGATCACGGCGTGATAAGGGATATCGCCGCTCTCTGTTGCGCGGAAGTTGAAGATGCATGGCGCATCATCGTCTGCTTCGATCTTGCCGAGGAACGCGGTCCGGGTGCCCGCAAACGGGATATCGATCGTTACTTTCACAGACTCGGCATCGCCGTGTCCTGAATTTTCGATCTGGAGCATTAGTGTCATGACCTCACCGGTTGCGGGGTTTTCCGGGTTTGTCCTCACGCTTGCGATGCAGAGATCGGCGTCCCCCACCACATTGATCCCGACAGAACTCTGTGAGGTTATGTTTCCGCCGCTTTCGTCGTCATAACGCATAACTATTGGTATCGTGTGCGTACTGATCTCTGCTGAGTCACTCACCATGATCCGGTAGCTCAGCCGCTCGGATGCGCCGGCAACGAGTTTCCTGATGATCGCCGTGTCTGCCCCGACCGGGACTGCCGAGAGGTTATCAAGCGCAACAGTCACCTGTGCCATGCTCGCGGTTCCGGTCCCCTCATTTGAAATGCGGAAACTTAGATCAAACGTGTCTTCCGGCTTTATGATCTCCGGTTCAATCGTGATGTCCGAGATCATGAGTTTTGGTGTGCCACGCACCACGACCGGAACAGTCAGGTTCTGCTCGCGGTGTTGGTCGTCATCAGTCCATGTCGCGCCGAGTTCGATCTCGTAGTTGCCTGAAACCGCAGCAGGATCGATGTGGAGCAGGTACGTCTCGACGCGGGCGCCGTATCCGATGATCTTCTCGAATCGCATAATTCGATCGTTCTCGTTCTTGAGGATGATTGGCGAATCTGGCATGATTGTGAGCACAATGCCGCTTGCCGCACCTCCGCCGCGGTTGTCAAGTGTAACCGAGAGGACAAGATCGCGTCCCGGCTCGACTGGCTGGGGTGTAAGTTCGTTTACCGTGATTTTAATATCCGTGTTGCCGGGAGGGGATGCGCAGCATGTCGGTGCGGTTGCAATCGCGGTGATTGCTATGAGTGCGATCATCCCCCACAGGATGATAGGTCTGATTGTTATTCTGGTATGCAAGTATATCGCCAGAGTAATATTGGCAGAACATGGCAATTAAATATCCCTTCGCGAGATACGGATCGATGCGACCTTGGTGTGATCGATGCTAACAAGAGACTCAATCGTTACCTGTGGATCACCGTGCATGAGCGGATGTTTTGGTGGGGACTGCACGAAATGGGTTGCAGGATGCTGTTTTTGGGCGGATCTTTGAAAGGTAAGTACCCGGAACTACGGGTCCCCTGTATCACCGGAATGTTTGAAAATGGAGAGTGACTGCACCTTCCGATGCAGATCACTGCAACTGCGCATGAAGCCGTATGATGTCAGACTTCGTCACTATACCAAGTATCTTCGACTGATCATCCCTATCGACCACCGGAAGTCTCCCGATGTCGTTTAACACAAGTTTGCGCAGTGCATCCTCAAGCGACTCATCAGGATAGGTTACGATAAGCAACGTGGCAGGCGCCATTACCTGCTCAACGAGCACCTCTTCACGATTCTCCGCCTGCACGCGTTCGGCATCCTTGAATGTCACGACGCCGACAAGCCGGTTATCATCGAGTACAGGATACCCGATGTGCCCGTACTTGGAGATCAGGTTCAGCACAGTCTGGACGCTGTTGGTTGGATTTACGGGCATGACGTCGGTTGACATCGCATCACACACGAATGCATTCTCAAGAATGTCGATCGTCAGTTCCTCGCGGTGCGCTGGAGAATCCACCCTTGCAGGAACCTGTTTTTCATAGATCGTCCAGTTGCTTGTCACAAGGTACGCAATGGTCGAGGCAAACATCAGCGGCGGCAGCAGATTGTAGTTTCCAGTGAGTTCGGACACCATCACGATCGCCGCAATCGGGACGCGTGCGACTCCGGATAGAAGCGCGGCCATACCGATCAGAACGAACGATGTTGACTGCATATCACCGATGATCCCGGGAAAAAGGGCATGTGCCACAATGCCAAATGCACCGCCAGTTGCAGCGCCGATTGCAAGCGTTGGTGCGAAGACGCCGCCGCTACCGCCAGAACCAAGCGTGAATGAGGTGGCAAGGATCTTGGCTAAAACAAGCAGTACCAGAACCTCTACTGCCAGTTCCCCATTTATTGCAGATTGTATCGACTCATAACCACCTCCAAAGATACCGTAGCCATATCCGCAGCTCTGGTGTACGAATAAAACGAGCAACCCGAGCAAAAGGCCGCCGATCATCGGCTTAAAATGGTTTTTTATCCCCCATTTTTTGAAGAGATTGCGCATTCCATGAAATATCTTGATGTGGAAGATGCCCACGAGACCGCATAAGATGCCGAGTGCTGCATCGAATACAAGTTCAGCCGGGTGTGTGAATGTGTAATCCGGAGTTGTGAAGAGCGATCCCCATCCGAAGACCGAAGAGAAGACCGAATACGCGATGATAGATGAGATGAATGCCGGAACAAGCGACTCGAATTCCGAATCCCTTTTGTATAACACGCTGATTGCGAAGAGGGCACCTCCGAGTGGCGCACGGAAGATGCTGCCGAGCCCGCCTGCTGCGCCGCACAACAGCATCATCCTCCGCCCACTGTCGTCGAGTTTCAGTTTGTCTGCAAGATACGACCCGAAACCAGCGCCGATCTGTGTGATCGGACCTTCCCTGCCAGCACTCCCGCCGGTGCCGATGGTGATCGCAGAGGCGATCGTCTTGACGAGGGGGATCCTGCTTCTGACCCGTCCCTGTTGCTGGTGGTACGAATCGATCACTGCATCAGTCCCCTCACCAACCGCCTCTGGGGCATATCGATAGGTTATAAGACCTACAATAAGTCCGCCTATGGCTGGTATCGCCACAAGATACCATGTGTGCAGGTCTCCAAGCGATCCTGGTGGAATGACTGATGGCACCGATAGTAGCGGCTGTTCGCATCCAGTGGATGTTCCGTAATAATACCCGATACCCCCAAGTATACAGTGCGATACAACCGATAGCAGACTGTAGAAGATTACGGCACTCGCACCGGCAGCCAGCCCGATTAAGATGCTGTATGGAACCCAGTGCTCGATATACTCAAAATTTAATTTCCGCAGGTGATCTCTGGCAACTACCGATGATATCTTCCTGCTATTCTTCACTGCGATTCCTCAACTTAGATGTTGTGACTGTAAGATATTTAAGGAGTCTTCTGTCTTGAACAGCATGGTGCAGGAGAGATTCTAGTAAACGAGAGGGGAGCTGTGGCATTACGTATCTCATGCGACACGAGCTGACGCTCGGTACAAGAAAAAAAAGAAAAAAGGGAAAGGCGATTGCTCGCCTAAATCCCTGCTGGTATAACCAGACTGCGCTCGCCTGCTGGTCGGAACGTTCGCATCGCACCTCTGGCGTACTCCTTCCTGGTGTGGGAGAAGTCGAATACCAGTGCCGGGTCAGCGAAGCAGACCTTGATCAGTGGGTTGCAGCAGTATGCATCGTGGTTGCCTGAGTGGGCAGACTGCGTGATACCTGCGTACTCACCCTGGTGACCTACGTTCATTGCGTAGTTTGGATAGTTTGCGCCACGGAGTTCGAGGCAGCATCCCTCGTCACCCTGGTACGAGCATACGTTGGTTGCGCCGCACTGGTCTTGCAGATCGTATCCGAAGAATCCGAGTCGTCCCCAGCCTTCCTTGTGCAGGTACATCGACATGTACCATGCGGACAGTGCGACCTGGGCGTTACCGGTAGCGATACCGGTTGTGCATGCGCTTGCTGCTGCCATGACACCTGCTCTCTGCGATCCACCGAAGTGGTCCTCAAGAAGCGTTGGGTAGTCCTCGTAGCACTCCATAGCGTTTAAGGTAACCTCTGTTGCAAGGTCGGTTGCGGTTGCAAGGTCGTTTGGTGCTGAACCGTCGTCTCCGAACTTGTTCAGTGCGTAGTCGTATCCGTAGTACGTGAAGTCATCCAGCACATCGTTGGTGTATGCTGCTGTTGCGTACTGCGTGAATCCGACACCACCTGACATGTACGATCCAAGCCAGATCTGGTCGTAGAGCATCGTGCCGGTTGCAACGACTTCAAGTGTGCACCTGACCGGGTCGTCCGGAGCGATTCTCTGTGTCTGACACATGTCAGCGCAGTAACCGAAGGAAAGTCCTCCTGGCTCGTTTGGTGATCTTGCTCTCCTCGCTGGGAGCATCTCAGCCATCTGGACTGCTGCCGCATGTTTTGCTGCGAACGCAAGGTCTGCTACTGCAGCCTCACCAGCGCACATGTTGTATGCCGCAATGAACGACATACCGATCTGCATTGCACTCCATCTGGATGTGTTACCACCATCGCAGCAGCGCACAACGATTGTTGGAATGTGTACTGCCTGCCATGTGGTCTTGCCCATTGCAGCCTTGATCTGGTCTGCCTGTCCTTCCTTGTCGAAGAGGTCGTTGATGTTGATCACGTACTGCGAGTCGATCTCGTCTGCGAGTTCGTCGTCGCCAGTGAAGAGCTTCACATAGCAGTCATCGACGAGTCCCGGGTGAGTCTCAACCATGTGCTCCTGCACAATAGCTGCGCCTGGCATGGTGTGGTTTACTGCCTCCATGTAGCCGGCGATCGACTCAGGTGTGACCTCCTTACCGAGACGCTTCTCAAGAGTCTCGTGAGCAAGGTCCATTCCCACAATGATCGTTCGCTTGATGTCATCCCACATCTGCTGCATTGCAGGGTTGTTGACGTAGTGCAGGTCATCGCCCTCTACTATGTCCGGTGTGGTCGAGATCTTGTATGGTACGAGCTGCCTCTGTCCGAGCGTCATACCACCGCAATGTATGTTCACATCGTACTGCTGCATGCCACGCTGCGCTGCAACACGCTCACCTGCTGCCTGGAATTCTCTCTTTCGTGCGTTCTGGACGTATCCGGCGCGCACGTACCTTACCTTCTGTTCAGAGAGATCGAGTCCGGCGAACTTTGCCTTCAGTGCCTCTACGAATATCTTTTCTGATGGGTATTTGTATGCCATTTGTATCTACCTCCCTTACACCGTGTGGTAGGTAACAGGTCCGACACCTGGCGCTGTCTCTGCCGCAGTCTCAGGTCTGTACCCGTACATTGTTCTTCTGTGGTGCACAAGGTGTACATGGTCAAGAACCTCTGGCTCATCCCTGTACTTGACACCATCAGTTCGGTAGATGGTGGTTCTCTTCTTTGCCTCAGCATCGCTCATTGGCTTTCCGAGGTTGACCTTCCTGTCGATTGGTACACCGACCTGGTCCTTGTCCTCGATGACGTTTCCGCCCTCCATGTGAGTCCTCTGAAGCATATCGAACATCAGTCCGTCTTCAGCGAGCCTGAGTGAGTGACCGTGTACTGTGCAGCCTCGCAGTCCAGCGAGAGCCGGGCAGGTCATCTCTGACTCGATTGTTGCCTTGCACTGTTCTTCCATATCACGCTCTCGTGCTTCCACGATTTGCCTGCCTGACAGTGTTCCCGGGTCAACGCCTCTGAAGTTGATCGCTGCGTAGTAGCTTCTGAAGTATGGGATTGATGGTGCGGAGTACATCGAGTCAGTAAACTGTGAGTATCTGACACGATCTCCTGCTGCTGCGCCTGGTGTTGGCTCAACCATCTGTCTGACCGGGCAATCCGGCTCACCCATCTCTTTAAGTGGTGGATGGATGCTTGGGTAGTCTGCGCCTGGTGCCCTGTGTCCGAGTGCCGCTACCAGATCATCATCTGATACGGTTCGGAGTTTCTCAATGTCTCCACTCATGTGCTTTCTTCTGTTCACTGCAACATGTGAAGCTCCTGGATAGTATTGTGGTGTGTATGCCATAATTATATCTCCTTTATGTGTGTTGTGGTATTGTTTTCATAATTGCTTTTACGAGTTCGTTCAAACTGCCGCGCTGGCAGGTAACACCCCTCGTAATTCCGGTTACAATCTCCATGACCGTGCCCTGTGTATCGATGTCTTTATCCATGGGCATGACCAGTCGTGTCTTGATCCCTGCCTTTGCAAAATCCTCAAAGTCAACCGGATTCTGGCAGGCGATGATCGCAGGTATGTCCACATAACGCAGTACGTACTTTGTCTTGTAGATTACATGCGAATCGATGTTTCCGAGGTGGATCAGTGCTACGCGATGTCGCGCTATCTGCTCGATCTCTTTTTGGGTCAGACCGAACTTCGGTCCGTAGCCCTTTGCCATCTTATCGCTGGGTCCCTCATCGGGAACACCAGCGCCTGCTTCGAGTACGAGTACACTGACCTGAATTCCTTCTCTCCTGAGCCCGTGCGTGATCTCGCAGACGGGTTTTGTGATGTGGCGCCTTCCTGGAGACATTGCGATTGCGATTACATCAGGTCGTCCGGTTTCAGAGAGCGTGCCGCGCTGGGCAAGCCCACCCCCTCTTCCAAGACCCATGCCTTCTCTGCAATCGATAACCTGTGTCTCCCTGCCAAACATATTATTCCCTCGTGTCAGTGCATGACTCGCAGATCTTCGCAGTTGGCGTCATGCTCGGATCGGTCATCCCATATATGCTCTTGTCCTCAACCAGTTCGTCAGGACCATACTTTGCATAATCGGTGACCGTCGCCTTCCTGCGAAGGAACAGTCCCTCCTTGAGTTCAAAGGGGAACGGGAACAGCTCTTCACATAGTGCTCTGACCTCTTCCATCACATCATTCTCTGCTTCAAGGCGTATTCTGCCCACTTTAACCTGTAGTTCCATCACCTGATCGCCCACCCGGATGATCTCTCTATCCGTATGGTCAACCGGAGCGCCCTTTCCGGGCCCATAAGGAACAGTGAGCGGAAGTCTTGGTCCCTGGACCAGCACGCGGGTAACGCCCTCGATCTGCTCAAGCCGATTCAAGAGCTTCTGCGCTGACGCAGGATCAAGCATCCTCTGCGGAAATATCTCGTATTGTACGGGATCAGTGTCTGTTGTTGTAACCATGAAACAATTCCTCTTTACACCGCTGCTGCGACCTCCTTGAGTGGGTTCATCATGATTGGTACATCCTGGAATGTGTCAAGCACGATTGCAGATGTTGACTCTGGCGAGAACATCTGAGTACCGGCATCAAGTGCCACTGCAACTGCCACGCATGGGATAGCCATTCCGGTTGAGTGTCGGGTAACAACGTGGTTACCGTTAAACACACCAGGACCGCCGCCGCCATAGATTGAGTGGCTGAAGAAGGAGAATCCTACCGCAGTACCCTCGACTCGACCCCAGTCGCATCCTGGGAGTGAGGTTTCCTTCTCGATCATGTCGTTGAAGTACAGAAGTGTTGATGATACAGCCTGTGCGCCACGGAGTGCACCGCAGTTCACCATCGTTGCTGCCATCGTACCTGCTGCGCAGTATGCGTTCCACATGCACACATCGTTTGCCTTGTAGACCTTGTATCCTGATGGCATCGTCTTGTCAACAGAGATAACCTTGTCAGCGATTGCGCGCTCGACGGTCTCCTGGACAACGGTTCCGATCGTTCCGGTCTTGCCGTTGTTCTTGACCATCTCATACACCATGTTGTTTGCGTTTAGTCCCTGGTACGCCAGTGCAAGTAACTGGTATCGCTCAAAGAGACCGATTGCCTGCCCCATCTCGAAGACTCCGCAGTGCTCAAGAATGCTTGAGATTGCGCAGCAGTTCATTGCGTTTCTCTGAGAGAGCATAGCAAGGTGGTTTGCCATGATGTTTCGAAGAGCGAATCCCAGACCCTCATCGTTCTGTGGAATACCTAAGACTGAGAGAACGTTTCCGCCCTTCATGTCCATCGTCTGTGGGTATGTTCCCCAGATTGCGTTCTTTACATACGGAGTGTCGTACATCCCAAGGTTGTACTCCTCGCGTAGTGCTTCAGTAAGTGCTGCTGCCGTGCAGGTCATTCCGGCAACGTATTCTGCGCCAGCCTCGATTCTCCTGGTCGGTGCTGCAACTCGCAAGAATTTCCCGCCGCCAAGAACCGCAACTTCAGTGTCGTCGCCCTTTTCGACCTGAATCAGTTCCTTGACTCGTGCAGCAATCTTGTCTGCCCTTGCTGTTGGATCGATGTCAACTTCGCAACCCGGAAGGTTTCGGCTCTGTCCTCCGTAGCTTGCGTTCTTGCATGCCTTCTCAATACCAGCTAGGTTAACAGCTACCGTTCTCTTAACGGTATTAACCATACCCAGAATAGCTGAGTTCTTGAGTGGACTTATGCCTTGAAGGTCGACGTCGCTCTTCAGCAGTTTTCCTCGGTCATCATAGAGGTCTATTTTGTCTGCCACGTTATGTTCCTCCTATAGTGTTTATCCAGGAAACCCAGCCCAAGCGCCACCCCGGCGCAAGCCCGATATCAGATTTAATTACATGCCACCCTGCCTCACGAGCGGACATGTACGGGCATAAGGTCTGAAATTTCTTGGTGCGCCTTACCTTGAGTACATGTTATATAAACTTTTTGTTTCTACATGATTATACATTAAGGATTCGGGTAATACTATATAATATGCGAGTGGCACCGTCCGGGTTTTCATCGGTCGAAAGGTCGTTATACAGGCATACATAGCAGATTGCTTGATGTGACGCTACCTGTGCCACCATTGTGCCACCATCTTGTACGGCGTTCGCTGCTTATAGGTCAAGAGGTCAAACATTCGGCACTACCCGGTAAATTTCATCTTGTCGCCGCTCTGATCTCGTATCTCGTCCAAATTCCCTAACCGATCTCAGCCATCTCCATAAAGTACTGTTTGATGAGATCCCTGTTCTCTTCAGGCAGTCTGTCGATGTAGGTCTCGGAAGACACAGGTGTTGCAGCGTACACGGTCCCTGAAATGAAACTTATTGGCTCGGATTCTGTCCTGCGGGAGCTGTGCCCGACGCCGGCATCCGAGAACATCACCAGTTCGATGTTTGTGCCCTCGATCACCGCAACCGACGGCTTGCCGTATATCTCTGCATCGCCGCTACCTGAACCGGACTCGGATCCAAGTTCGCTCAGCAGTTGCTGCTGATGCGCCTCATCCGCAGCTTCCTCCCGCTCCTCATCAGTTGGCGGCGTGATCATGGACTCGAGCTCTTCGGGTGTCATGAAACGGGGGGCATCTGGCGATGATACAAACATCAGAAGAGACACCAGCACAAGAGATGCTGCCGCCCGGAAGATTATCCCTTTTTTGCTGATGATCGCCGACCTTCTGACAGATCCTGTGTCGATGGACACCTCGCCTGCCAGATCGTCCACAACGATGCCTGAGGAGTCCGCGTTGTCATAAGCAGTGGGCAGCCGCTCCCGGAGCAGAGGATACGCATCACCGATGGACCTGATGACACTCACCGGTTTCCTGCGGATGTAGAGCAGGGAAGTGATAACGATCGCGGGGATGAGCGCCGCGGCGGCGGTGCACACCATCTTCATGCGCACAGGATATTCGAGCAGAGTAAAATCATAAGAACTGTACCGTGCGAAGATGACCGGTGCGCTGACGTAGAGCAGCAGTGTATAGAAGAGAAGGAAAAGGAGGGTCAGATTCAATAGACCCCTGCAATACCGATGCCTGTGGGATGTTTTTTCGAGTTTCAGGACGACATCTACGAATGAACGCATCATCGATTAGTTGGGCTTGAAAAGATTAAAGGTTATCTGTTCCGGGGTCTGCCAGCATCCGATTCCGGTAGTGTCCCGGAGCACCGGATCGCATCTGCGATTTCATCCACATAAGCGTAAACTTGGCAGACATGGAATCGGCTCTGATCATGCGAGGTGCAGAGGAATAGCACCTCTGCATCTCAATTGATCACCTCTGCTCACATCACACCTGATCCAGAACCTCTTTGATGAACCTGCCCACGCCGACGTTCTTCATCACATTCCCGAGCCGCTCCCTGCCCGGCTTTGTCTTGTACTTGACAAGCGTCTTTGCAACCGCATCGATTAACCCGGGGATCTCCTCCGCCGTACAGAACGACTTTAAGAGTATCCCATCAGCAGGTCTTCTTGCATCGTTTGCGCCGATCCACATCGCGTATCCACGCTCCTTCTCGATTACAGCCTCGCTCGGACATCCCCTGATACACCATCCGCAGGTTACGCACTTGTCCTTGTCAATTACCGCCTTTCCAAGAACGATTGAGATCGCATCGACCCTGCAGAGTTCGGCACACCGTCCACAGCCGTTACACTTCTCGGTATCGATCTCGGGGCGCACCTGCCCTATAAGACCGACGTCGTTGCGCTTGGCTCGCACACAGTCGTTCGCACAGCCCGCGATACCGATCTTCACCTTGTGCGGCGTCAGTCGCTGAGCAAACGCCATTGTGAGCTCTCCTGATAGTTTCTTGGTCTCGACAAGCCCTTCCGTGCAGTAATCCATACCTACGCACGATGAGACATAGCCCATGCCGATCGTTGCAAGTCCGCTCGCATAGATATCGCTCATCAGTTGGTCTACGTTCGTGCCCGGAACTCCTTGAATCTCAACGCACTGTCGCGACGTCATCTCAAGCGTCCCATCGCCGTACTTCTTGGCAAGCTCTGCCGCTTTTGCAAGTGGATCTGCGCCGATGAGTCCTGCGTTGGTCTTTATCTTCACAAAGAACGTGCCCTTGGTCTCGCCCATGACGCCGGGGTAGTCGGACGCCCAGTAGAACTTGACCTTCTTTCCTTCACCGAGCCTACGAGCAAGTTCCCACTTGAACCGCTGCATCTTAAGCCCCGCAAACTCCTCTATTCGATGGAGCTCGACGTCCGGCTTTGTCTCGATGTATCCGGCTTCCTCTGCTGCTTTGATAAGCTCGACGCCTTTTTGCGTTCTGCCCATGAGCGTTGTCCAGCCCTTGCTAGAGCCCATGAACCCTGCCGAGATGTCAGAGAGTTTTGAGACCGCATCCCTGCATATCACGCATCCGTCCTGAACACAGCCCGCATGCCAGAGATCGCTGAGATCGAAACCGTGTTCGCCGGAATCGGTCGTCACAACCAGTTCGTCGAGATGTATGGAGGCCCTCCTGACATCGCTTATGGCAACACCCTTCTCTTGCATGAACTTTGCCAGCTTGTCGTAGTTGAAGTTCTCGGTGCAGAACAAGCCGATGACGTAAGCGATGTTCGGAACCTTGATCTTCTCGCCGTTCTCGCCGACCTCAAAGCCGTGCGACATCATGCCCGGGAAGAACTGGGTCTTTCTGACCCCGTAGACGTGGCATGGCAGCCCGACCACAGCGGCATTCGTGATGTCGCCCGCGTCCTTGATCGCGGAGAGCACAGGAATTGCGGAGTATTTCGAGCCAGCAGAATCGAGCAGTTCATCTTTTGACCGAACAACGCGTGAACTCGGTTTTCCTGCGTCGCCGGTCGCGATCACGCCATCGATCAAGCCATTGTCCATGCAGTACGAGAGAAGAGCGGTCACAGCGCCGCCGTCCTGTCCAGCCTCCTGTATCGCGGGATCAGTCGCCCGTGCCGCAACAAGTGTTTCGTACTGTCCGAGCAGTGCTGGCGGTTTCGCTTTGAATCCAAAGATATTCGGACCGATCTTTGATGCAAAGGTAACCACGCGCTGGCAGACATCCTTGCACGCGCCCTGCCCGTTTCTCGGACACTCTTCCTTAAGCGCGGGACCGTCTTCCCGAAACTCGATTCGGTCATTCGGACAGACCGCGGCACATGCGCCGCAGAATGTACATAATCCCGCGTCGACGACCTCGTCTCGCAGGAACCATTTATATTCTTCGTTTGCCATAATACTTGCCCCTTGTGGAGTTTTGTTGCATAATATGCCTATATCTTTTCGTTGCTCACACCCCTATATAAAGATTTCGTAATATCGTGGCGGATTTCGTTACACAATATTTTTATACCGTCAAGACATAGTGATAATTATGGAAGATCGCCACAATCATGGAATCAGGTGCTGGAGAAAGGAGTCGTGCGAGGGTCTGCTCGAAACGCTTGCAGTTGATGACGTAGACATGAAGATCATTCATATATTGAGCGAGAACGCGAGGATGAGTAATGTCGATATCGCAAACAAGATCGGTGTGAGCGAGGGGACTGTCAGACGAAGAATTGCCGAGATGGCTAAAAACGGGACAATTGAAGGTTTCATCTTGCTCCTCGATTGCAAAGAAGCTGAAAAGTGTGTCAAGGCGTTCATAAGCATGGAAATTGTCGATTCGAACCTACAGAGTGTTGCGGATGAACTGCTCGAGGATCATGAACGGATCATCGCGCTGTATCGCACAAACACACGATTCAATCTCTTATGCGAGGTCATGTTCAGGTCTGTCATCGAATTGCAGGAGTTTATCGACAGATATCGCAAAATCGAGGGCATTGTAGATTCGGATGTGAAGATGGTGATCGGATCGTACAAGAAGTGCCTGTGGACCGGGATATGAGTTTCTAACGCAAGCGTTGCGAAGGAGTGGTTTTTCTGATGAGAAATTAGTTGCGACCTCACCAGAGCAAAGACGGAAGAGAGGAATAAACGCACCGAAATAAAAAAAGAGTGGATGGACAAAACCATCCATCGCCCATCTCAATCGATTCAGTTCCGTCTCCGCAGCAGATACGCTACAGCCATAAGCCCGCCGAGTGCCGGTACAATCCCGAAACCGGGTGTGGATGCGGCTGATTCGTCTTCACCTTCGGCAGCTTCAGTCTCTGTTCCTGCCTTCGCATTGAAATCAGCGAGATTCAGGCTCTCGCCCGGTTTTGTTGCGCTGATCAGGTTTCCTGATGTGTCCTTCTCGACATCGTATCCGAGTGCCTCAAAGTCGATGACGTGGTCTTCGTGACAGTCCTTGCAGGTCAACGCTTCGTCCTTTGGCGAGACCCCGTGGAAGAGCCCCATATATCGTTTGGCGTTCACATACTGGATCGGGTCATATATCTTGCCGGTCGCCTCAAAGAGTGCTTGAGTCATGTTGTCGGTCTTCTTAACAGTCATGACCGTGAAGGGCAGCATGTATGTACCGTCCCACGGCTGTCTGCCAAGATGCAGTCTTGCCGCATAAATCTTTGACGCAGGATTATCGATTCCACCGACTGGCTTTGCCATCATCACGAATCCGTCGCTATCAGGCACTGCCGGGTCTG
>QBUV01000085.1 GCA_013572355.1 Candidatus Methanogaster sp. | reverse complement strand
GTCTTTTATTCTTAAAATCAGTTCTGCGAGTTGTTTTTTTATCGGCTTTGCTTAATTTATTTAAATCCCTCTCAAAGCGCGGGTGTGCCTTTACCGTTATACCACACGCCATTCGTGCTCACGTTGAAGGAATCTGTCACGTTGCCGCCAAAAAAAGAAAGATAGCGAAGGGAAGTGCTCCCTTCGTTCGTCATCGCCTGTGCTGCCGCCTACCCTCTGCGCCGCATCAGCACATAAGCGATCGCAAGCAGCCCTGCGATCGCGAAGATCGCGGTGAATCCCGGCGCACCATTCTTCGCCGTCGTGCCTTCCGCCGCAGGGGTAGTTGCCGTTGACGCCGCGGGTTTCTTCGTCGGTGCTGGTGCCACCTTATCACTATGCGACGCATCTGCCGCGGCAGGTGCTTTCGTTGCGGTCACAGTCGCCGTCGAAGTCCCGAACCATCCTGGCGGGTATGTGTCGCTTCCGCCGCTGCTTCCACCTCCGGAAGGTGTCGCTTTTGAACCGACGAGTGCGAAGGTGCAGAGGTGATTCACGTCAACATAGACGCATCTTCCGGATCTGGTACTGGACTGCTTCACCCACTTCTCGGCGTCGTTGTCGTACTTCCATATCGCAAGAGTGCTTGCAGCGATACCTCGAGCATCGAGCGTTGTAGCGTTGTAGCATATCTCGATGCGGATCGTGCCGTTTCTTGTATCTAACCCACTGCGGATGGTTTTGCTCACGTTGACGATGACGCCACCCATAACCTTGTCGCCAGATCCAAGACCCGAGCGTGGATTGGATTGGTTGACCTCAGAGGAGTTTGTGGCGTTTCCTCTGGCAGTTGCGCTTATCCATCCGCTCACGTTGTTCTTGAAGTTGCCAGTCACGTTTGCATCGCCTGATTTGGCTCTGAAGGTAGTCTTGTTGGCGAAGGTCGTGTTGTCTGTTCCTGCATTCACGGTCACCTGCACCGGGTCGCTTGTCACACTGCCGTTACTCGCGGTTATGTAGGTTATTCCCACATGATCTGCCGTGAAGTTAACGACTGTACCTGTCGAGTTGTTGAGCGATCCGATGCATGTATCGCTGCGAGCCCATGCAAATACGAGACCTGATATCTTCCCATTGTTCTGATCACGTCCGGTGGCTGTGAAGTTCCACGACTCGCTGATGTTCAGCGTCTTCGAATCCGGCGTCACGTTGATGTGATGGAGCGGTCCGACTGCTGTTGTCACAGTCCTGCTCGCATTCGCACCCTCAAGTCCGTTGTCATCATAAGCAGAGACATTGAACTCGTAGGCAGTGCTCGACGATAGACTTGTTACATTGCAATGGGTCCGGCTCTTGGGAGGGCTGTCGATCAGCGCACCGTTCTGGTACACCCTGTAACCGGCAAGATCGGCTTCTGTGTTCGCATTCCACGAGAGATCAACCGTAGTTGCGGTTGTTGTGTCGTTTGTCAGATTCATGACCTGTGCCGGTGCTGTGATGTCGTTTACGATGACCGCCCAGGTAATCGGGCTCGATGTGCCGTTCGCATTCGTTGCATTCACAGAGACCGTGTTTGATCCGTTGACGCTCCAGCTTGTGGTGTAGTTATCGAAGTTGTTTGACTGGACGAGTGTTCCTTTGTTGTGCCAGTTCCAGATGGTGATCGGCTGGTTGGCTGTTGCGTTGAAGCGTACTGAAACGGATTCGTTTACCGTGATGGCCGTCGAGTTGTTGTTGGTCTTGTTGTTGTCCCACGATGTGATCGCTGGTGCCGGATGTACTGCATTCACTGTCCACCACCATGTCTGCATATCGGTGCCGTTTGTGTTGTTTACGACTACTGATACGTTCCAGTAACCAGCGACTGCACTGGTGTTGGTGTAAGCAACCTCTGTTGATGCAGTGGTGTTCTGCTGGTCTTCCGATCCATTGATGTACCACGTTGCATTCACGGTCTGGTTGGCTGTGACGTTAAACGCCCTCGTAGCTCCTTCATTATTGCTTACCGGTGTATCAGGTGCGTACGATGTGATGTTCGGTGCTCCTGCCGCTGCCGCCGATGCCATCGGTGCAAAGACGCTGAATGTCGTGATGTTTGCGCCAACGAGATTGTTTGTAGCATCCAGATACCGCGCCCCATTCCACCCGTCCGCAAGCCAATCTGTGCCGTTGTGCTTCCAGACCGCAAGGCTCGATTCGTCCAGACCACTCACATCAGAGTCGGAGTAACTGAAGTTCAGGTACAGCCATGCCCCGGCACTCTGGTTCGTGGCGTTGATGAACTTGTCGATAGTGTTCTGTCCAGATGGGTCAGCCGCTGGTGAGCCCACGCCTTTGAGCGACACATCTCCGCTGTAGGTGAAGGAGACCGTTGTGCCATTTAAGGTGTTGTCTGTGAAGGTGGAGTCTGAACTCATGATATAGATATCCCAGCCATTATCCGATACGTTGTTATCAGAAATGTTACAGTGATCCGCACTATCGAGATAAATCCCTGCTTTCCCGGTATCTGTCGCCCCAGTCACATTGAACCCTGAGATGTTCACGTAGTCCGCGGTAACACTAAAGACATGATCACCATCCGGATCCGGCGCAGGAGCGGTCACATTCACCACATCCGCGCCCTCGCCTGCAAGCGTGAGGTGCGATGTTCCTATGTTCACGTTCTCCTCGTAACTGCCAGCCGCAACACAGATCGTCTCACCAGCAGTCGCGCCGTCTACCGCCGCCTGTATCGGCGCCGTGTTGTTTGCGTTGAACACGCTGCCGCCACGCCACCAGCCGGTCTCGTTGACACAGATGTCGCCGCAGGTGCAGGGGAATGTTGGCGGTGCCGCCGGTGCCTGCACGTTATCGCTGACATTGCCCTCTGACATGTTTCCGTTGCCAGTTGCATTCCACGCCCATACCGTGATGTTTGACCAGTTGCCTGCGCCAACGCTTGAGTTCAGGAATGTTTCCGTTCCGTTGTGCCACTCCTTATTCATGCTCACGTTGTAGCCGTCGGTGACGATGCCAGTTCCGGCAGTCCATGTGTAGTTGACCCAGTAGTTGCCTGTCGTTTTCTGGAGATTCATTGGAGTTGGTACTGCGAAGTCTATGTCCAGCGTCTGCCAGTAGAGACTGTAGTAGAGAGCTCCATCAACATAGTAGCAGTCATAGTTGATGCTCATATTCATCCGGAACAGCCCGTTGGGTCGATTTGCGCTAGCGCCCCAGCTATTCAGCATGATCCAGTATCGGTTATCTGGGTCTGTATCATTGTAGCCCACACAGAGCACCGCATGACCGCCACCCCCCAGCTCTTCCCACGTATGACCACAAGAGTATTCGGGACTCCAGAGATCGGTCGCGGGATCGTAAAGCCAGAAGTCCCTGAAGTTGTCCCAATCAGTATTATTTGGCAGGTAGAATGCAAACCAGATGGCATTATCGCTGGCAAGAACACTCTTGATGTTAGCGATGGCAGTAGCATTTCCTACTCCTTGCGTGGGGATCGTGGTCTCCTCTATGCGTGCGATTGTGTAATGTGGCGTCGTTGAGATACTATCAGCAGGGACCGTAGTACTGGTTCCATCTCCTCCGTCCTGCCAGCTGGCATTCGTATTGTTCCACGGGACTGCGAAGGTAGTATTTACCGAGTAGAAGTCCACGAACATGTCAAGATTGCCGCCTTCACAAGCATAACCATCGCCAGTGCCATCGTAGTAGAGGGAGTTTAGATACTGGATAGATAGCCTGTCGAACACGTCGTTCTCGACATCATGCGCAACCTCCATGCAGCCGGTGGCGGCCCATACCCAGCAGTTGCCGCAAGAACCCTGATCGCGCTCGGCTGCGTTGTAGTCCAGACGGTTGAGTACGCTGTACTCAGAGGGAGCCATAACCCCCCCTCCCGATATGTTAATCGTGGGGGCGGCATTGTAACTTTCTATCCATTCCCTCAGAGTCTCACCATCCGGATGCATGATGGTGCACGGATTGTCATCTGGCGGATCAACCATCGCCGGTGCCTGCACGTTATCGCTAACATCGTCCACTGACATATTTCCGTTGCCGGTTGCATTGTACGCCCATACCGTGATGTTCGCCCAACCGCCCGGACCAACGCTCTTGTTCAGGAACGTTGCGGTTCCGTTGTACCACGTGCCATTCATGCTCACGTTGAATGAGTCTGTCACGTTCACGTTGTCGTCGACAGGGTCGCCAAGTTCCTTAGACCATGTGTAATTGACCCAGTAGTCGCCAGTGTCGTTATCCAGCCCCGCCGGAGCCGGTGGGATGTCCGCGTTTGCGAACATCGCGACCGTCACCAGCACCATCGCGGTTATCAGTATGCGATTTATTCGTTTCATGTCTTATAGTCCTCCTTTAGTATGTTGTTAATTAAATACAGTTTTCTATCAGTAATAGTGGCTATATCCGCCCCCATCCATCGTCTGCAAAGCAGCAGAAGAGAATACATGCCGGAAGTGAAGCCGTGGCAGGTTTGCATATACACGCAACCCCACGATCCCATACAGCGATACCGGACAGTCTGACGTTCCGCGGCGTTGTATGCGATTGCCTGCGCCTTCGTGTACTGTTTTTACTTCCACACCCGACCTCCACCTGGATGTTCTTACGCGTCCGCACCACAAGCGGTAGTTCGCGCAAGTACTCACCAGCCGATTACATCGTTATTCGCGCACGGTTTATAATAAAGGTTATGATGAGCGGTAGCAGTAACGGCTCTGCTCGGCTGCTGCCGCCGAAAAAAAAGATAGTGAATGGATGAATGCCCGCAGGCATCCCTGATCCGGACACCACGCGGTGATGGCACACAGTCGTCCGCAAGAGTTATGTATTACCGAACATAGCACACAACCAGATTACTCAGTCGGAGAATAATATCATGAAACTACCTGTGGTCGAACTGCCAGACATTCAGGCAACCCGTCCTGCAATCCCGATTAACCTGACTCGCGTCGGCGTGACCGATGTCAAGAAACTGATCGAGATTGCGCGTGAGGGTAAGCGCCCGATCGTGCTCATCGCACGGTTCAACATCTTCGTGGACCTGCCGCCTGACCGCAAGGGCGCGAACCTTTCAAGGAACTTCGAGACGATCGATGAGGTTCTGGAGGAGGCGGTCGAGGCGCCGGTGTACGAGATAGAGGAGCTCTGCGGCGTTGTTGCACGCCGTCTCCTGACCAAGCACGAGTACGCGTCCCGTGCCGAGGTGCAGATGAACAGCGAGTATGTGGTCAAGCGGGTGACTCCGGTGACCGAGATGCACTGCCAGGGCGTGGCTAACATCTTCGCAGAGGCGATCGCCACGCGATCCGGCAACGACGGCGATATTACGGTTCGGAAACTCGTTGGCGCAGAGGTTCTCGGGATGACCGCATGTCCCTGTGCGCAGGAGATTATGCATGACCGCGCCAAACAGGAGTTGTGCGATCTCGGAGTTCCTGACGCCACAATTGCGCAGTTCTTGAGCAGGGTTCCAATGGCGACCCATAACCAGCGCGGGCGCGGAACCATCTCCATCGAGGTGCATGACGGATATGACGTCTCTCTCGAGAAACTGATCGACATCACAGAGAGCTCGATGAGTTCTGCGATCTTCGAACTGCTCAAGCGATCTGACGAGGCGTCGGTGGTCGATACCGCACACCGGAACCCGAAGTTTGTTGAGGACTGTGTCCGGACGATGGCTCATTCGATCGTGAAGGAGTTTCCGTATCTGCCAGACGACTCCATGATCTCGATCAAGCAGATCAATGAGGAGAGCATCCACCAGCACAATGCCTGCGCCGAGCGGTGTGCCACACTTGGGGAACTGCGGACAGAACTGGCTGGAGTGATGCCGCTCCTGGATTAGGGCAACTGAATCCGAATATCAGTTGTTCTTGGGCCGGGCCGCGACGACCGCGTCACGGCGACAGCGGAGGCGTCAGGAGTCCCGCAGTCTCAGGAAGACCGAACATCAGGTTCATGTTCTGGATCGCCTGCCCTGACGCGCCTTTCACGAGATTGTCGATCGCTGATACCACGACAACGCGATTTCCCCCACATGCAATCCCGATGTCGCAGAAGTTCGAGCCGCGCACATCCGAAAGATTTGGAATCCCGTCCCGCACCCGCACAAACGGTTTATCCCGGTAGAACTCAGTATACATCCCCAGTACAGCGTCATAATCCAGCTCGCGGTTCATGATGAGGTGCGCTGTCGTTAGAATCCCGCGAATGGCAGGGACGACATGTGGTGTGAAATAGATATTATCGAGTGAGTGGTCCAGCCGGCTTAACTCCTGAACGATCTCCGGAAGATGCCTGTGCGCGGTGATGTTGTAAGCGCGGACGTTCTCTGCGAGATTCGGGTAATGCGATGTGGCTGATGGATCTGCACCTGCTCCGGATACCCCTGATTTGGAATCAAAGATCGCATACTCGATCGATCCTTCGCTTGCAAGCGGTGCTGCCGAAAGTATCGCACCTGTCGGGTAGCAGCCCGGATTTGCGACGAGGTCAGCTTCTGCGATTCCCTCGTGCAGTTCGGGAAGGCCAAAGACCGCACCCCCATCTCTCGGATCGGTATGCGGACGCTTGTACGTGTCTTCGAAGACCTGCTGCGGCAGCCTGTAATCCGCGCTCAGATCGATGACGCGCGTACCGCCTGCGAGGAGTTCCGGGACGATATCCATCGCAGCGCCGTGCGGTACTGCCGTGAACACGACTTCGCACGCAGAAGCGATCTCTGATGGCGCGGGTGTGGCGAAATCCAGATCGGTTAGCCCTGAGAGGTGCCTGTGAACGTCCGTCACAGGAGTGCCTGCGAGCCTTCTTGATGTCACGGTTCTGATCTTTGCTTCCGGGTGCTGCAGGAGCAGCCTGATCAGTTCCCCGCCTGTGTATCCTGAGCCGCCGATGATTCCAATATCGATCATGGGTACTTTAGTGGCTGACAGATCAAAAAGATTTTTCGGTGGCGCGGTGGTTTTCAAGTTGCGGCTGGGTGGAGCATATCGCGGGGTTCTCACCGCAGAGACAGCCCCACCCCCTATCGATTCGCCAGATCACACTTTAGCGCTTTTGCGTCACTCCTCGGTCTGCTCCACAATCACCTGCTCGATGTTGATCTTTGCATTCTTAAGAATGATCTTGATCCCGCCACCAGACCCGGATGACATTCCAGCGATCGGCATCGGGATGCCAGCTACCATGCCCGCGACAGGAAACGCGCCCGGCATCGCTCCCGCTACTGGTGCCGGCACCGGCGTGGTAGGAGCGGTAGGCTTCGCTTTACCTGCTTCTTTCGCTTTCTCTTCCTCCTTCGTCTTCCACTCTGCAACGATCGGATGCTTCTTCTCGATCAGAAACGCCTTTAATGAGTCGAGATCGGTCGCATCCTCCTCAGTTGCGATCGCATCCACGATATCACCCGGAATATCGTCGATCACACGGTCCTTGAGGTGCTTTGGCATCCATCCGACCCGGTTCCAGCCGCCATCAGCAGCAATGAACTTAGGCGATCTGAAGTAGTTGATCCCGATTCCGAGGAAACCGACGATCTGCTTGCCGCCGCCTGTCTGTCCAGCCATGTTTGCGAACGTAAGCCCGTTTGGAGCGGGTTCTGCGTAATCGCGATCCACCCATGCGATGATATCGAGTTCAGGGATGTAAAATCCGACTACCTCGAAGCAGCCGCATGATGTGTGCGGATACTCAAAAAACGAGTGCAGTTTGATCTGGGAGTACTCGCCCTGCGATGACGATGCCGCGACCTCATTGACGCCCGTATATTCGCCGCCTATCGGATCGATACACTCCCCCTTCTCGATTGCAAACTGTGGACCCTCCGGATCGACCTTTGCGGCTGCCCTGCCATCGAACCAGTTGATCGCGCCGCAGAGTGAGACCCGGTCGGGCGTCACCACGCAGACATTGGTCGGAGCAAACGACTGGCAGAGCGTGCACCCGTAGAACGTGTCCACATCCTCGTCATGCAGATCGCGCGTTCGCGCGTCCCTTGCCTCGTATATCTCACGGATCTCTGGCAGTCTCTTCTCGATCTCGTCGGCGTCCGTGATGTAGAGGGCTTCCATCTTCTCGATGAAGGTCATCTCGTTTTTAAAGAGCATCATGGTCGCTTTTGCGAGAGGTTCGAACGAATTAAGCCCCTTCTCGACCGCATCCTTGCTGATACGAAGCCAGATGTCGTACCGCTGATTGAGATGCATGAGACCGTTGATATAATTCTGAAAATCGTGATTTCGGCGTTCAACGATCGCCTCAAGGTCGGGTTCGACTGCTTCACCCGCGATACGGTAGATCATTGCAAAAGGATGTCTCTCGCCCTCGTTCATATCAGAGAGATCCGGACCGATCAGGGTGAACTTCCCGTCCTCGACTTCGTCCATGCCTTCGGCACGCACCAGTTCAAAGCCCTTGCTCTTCGGTCCTGCGAGTTCGATATACATGCCGTCCTTTCTGATCCGTTCCCCTTCGAACATGGGGGATAACTCAAATGGGAATTCGTCTGCCATTAGGGTGCCTCCTGAATTAGATGATGAATCGTGACAATCTACTTAAACATTGTTGCTTTCATTCCATATATTCAAGTACCCTCCGGTAAAAGGATTGGATGATGTCAGCATCAGCGAGTTCAGACGATTACACGAAATGGAGTTTGATCGCATCCGGGGAGGGGGCGGGCAGGATTGCAGCCCTTTACTTTGCGAGTATGCAAAATGAGGCGATAGCAGACAGGATCTTACTCCTTAACAGCGCAAGAGCGGATTTAAAGAAGGTACTCGACGAGATCGCAGAGCATCTCGGGGGTAAAGAGGCGAAAGCACTCGAAACGATCCGGAGAGAGCGCGTACAGCTTTTTGGCAGACAGAGTACAGGAACCGGCAATTTCTGGAAGGTCGGGGAGAATGAGGCGAGGATCGATTTCGATGAGATTATAAGAAGGCGAATCGAGAGTCTCGGGCTTACGAGCGGTGATGCGATGTTCGACATCATGACGCTCGGCGGAGGCACCGGCAACGGCAGCATCCCCTACATCATCGACCAGATGAAACACGGCGCAGGGAGAACCGCTTCCGGGCACAAGCACTTCGCGCTATGTGTGTGGCCCGACCTGATCGAGGCTGATCACAGGCACTTCAATGCGATCTGCGGGCTGTCCCGATTGCTCAAGTATGGCGAGGATAGCCACCAGAATGCAGACATGGTGATGCTTGTCGATAACACGACCCTCGGAAAAAAGATCGAACTGGCTGGCTGCGAATCCAATTATTACTACGAGATCAACAAGATGATTGCGCAGGCGATCGATATGATGATGGCGCCGGGTCGAAAGAATACGAACCGGGTGATCGATGTAAATGACTACATCGTCTTCCCGTCGCACATCGGCGTCTACCATACCACGCCGTGCATGTCGCTTGGCAACGATGTGGACCTGATCAGCATCGAATCAGCACTCGATGATGCGATCGAGAATGCGTTCTTCCCGATGGACCCCTCAACCGCAACCGTGGTCTGGCTGATCGTGCGCGTGCCGAAACGCTACTTCAATGTCGGACAGTTCGAGCAGCGGACGCTCGACCAAAGGTTCAAGGGATGGGTAGAAGAGAACATCATCGGGAAATTGCGTTATTCGACTGTAACGTTTGTCGAAGAGGATATAGATACGTTTGATGTGCTTTTACTACTCGGCGGATTCAAACTCGAAAAATTAGTTCCGGAATCCTTCGAAAAATACCTGATGTTCAAGGAATTGCTGGAATTAAACGCAAAGAACGGCGAGATCTCGCTTGCGCAGTTCGGCGATGACGTGACCCTCTCGACCGATGAATTAAACCGCATCGAGCAGAACCTGCGGGATTACATGGCGCACATCGATGACGTGGTGAAACGGCTGAGCAAGTGATTGTGCTTTTCTGTTCGTATTTAGCCACCTATCAGCCTGCTTTCGGATACAGAAGAGTTATATGAAATGACTTTACAGGAGCATCTATGAAATACAGCGTTCGGCTCGAACAAACCGAAGAAGGTTATGCGGTCTGGTGTCCGGGGTTGCCTGGGTGCTGGTCTCAGGGTACAACCGAAAACGAAGCGCTTGAGAACATAAAGGACGCGATAATGACATATATAGCAACGGTTGAAGACTTTATGGTGGGTAAGACTGTCCCGTACCAATTTTAGATTCCATAAAACCTCTTATAATTCTCTATCGCACGTCTCCCCTGCTCAGGATACTGGCTCAGCATAAAATCCACAAACCGAGCCGCGCTCACACAGTCCTTCGTGAAATCGAGTAACTCCTTTGCCAGCTTCTGCGACCCATCGTCTCCAGCCGGAATCTCAAACGATACGCAGAAATCGCGCACAGAAAAGCATCTTCTCCTGAGAATCGGTGAGATCGAACCTATGAGAACCCCATCTTCGAGTTCGACATAAGCAGGAACTCCTTTCTCATCTATCCGCCTGGAATCGGTCAATCCCTCGAAATCACGATACGAATGCAGTTCAAGGTAGATCGCGGGTTTTATCTCCTCGATCGCAGCAACGAGATCCCTGCCGTAACCCTCGTAGTACCGGTCATCAAGTGTGCTCACATAAGCGCGATCTGTGAGTTTCGGTATGATCACAAGCGTGCCTGCCTCCGGAGCGTCCAGCGACTCAAGCAGCGCAGATGTATGCATCCATTCATCGCCGTGCAGCCCTCCAACGAACAATCGCTTCGGATCACCGCTGCCGAGTGTGATTCTCTTTGCTACTGCCATTGCGTCCTCTTTATGAGATTTGCATATATATGTGCCTGTCTTGTCGGCTCAGGGAGTTTGTATCCGCGCAGGCAGTGTTTCACGATCTCAATCGAACTCTCCATCGAAACCCGATGTCCCGGTGCAACGATTATCGGATTGCAGTTCTCTTTTGACTTGAGCGTCCATCCGATCTGTCCGGCTCCACGACCGAGACGATGATCCCGAAGTCACCAAACCCCTGACTTAAGTCCAATGCCTGCACATCCCGTCCCTCGCATTGCCAACGGCTTTGCTCCGCATTCGGTCTGGCTGCGCCATGCGGTGTACGTCAGAACCCATCTTACATAAAACCCCTGTGAACGGAACCCATCGACACCAGCCGGCGCGGCAGTCCCCGCGTCCGCCATAGATTTATTAACAAACGATCCCAAGAAACGGTATGCCCGATGCGGGGGTTGCCCAGCCAGGTCAAAGGCGATGGGTTTAGGGCCCATTCTCGCAGGAGTTCGTGGGTTCGAATCCCACCCCCCGCATTTTCAGGAAAAGAGTCTTCAAACCTCGCTCCTCCGGGATTCCTTCCATTCAACACCTGCCCCGAGCGCCTGTTTTTTCAGTGCGACGACTCCGCAGAGCGTGATCAGCCAGAGATGCGCGATGAGTCCGAATGTCCGGACAACCCCGCGGCACAGACCGTACTTCTGCCACAACCGAAGCCCGTAGAGCGGCACAAGCGGCGTAGCAAGAAACGCAACAAAGGGCAGCGTCATCGCAAGAAACCACGCCAACCGCCTCGACACAGGGATCTTCGACCGCAGAAACGATCCCAGATATGTGCGCAGCCCCTGACACGCACCGGTTAACCACCTGACACGCTGATTGAAGAGATCGCCGATGCTGGATGGCGCCTGCTCGCCTACAAGCGTCCCCGGCACGAATACGCCGACGAGACCTGAAAGATATGCATTCTGGGTGAAATCAAGATCCTCGCACGAGACTGACTCGTTTAACCGGTTGAATCGATGCTCTTCCATGAGTTTTGCATTCAAGACCCCGATCAGACCATTGAACTGGTTAAATCCGCCTATCCTCTTAAATATCCGGTAAACATCGGAAAAAAAGAAGTATTCCGCGGCAATCGTCCGGGTCACGATGTTTTCATCCGCATTCGTGACGAAACGTGCGCTGCTTGCGATTATCGCATCCCGGTTCGATCTCAGCGCGTCCACGCATTCGACCAGGAAATTCCGCCGGGGACGGCTGTCCACATCAAAGAGCGCTATATAGTCCGGCATCGTTCCATACGCCGCGAGAGCGTCGTTGGCAGCGCCAGCACGCCGCCCACGGTTGTCCATGCGGGCAAGCACGGCAACCGGCATCTCTTCTAAAAATTTCAGGCGGTCATCATCCCCGTCCCTGAGATCGAGGACATAAGTGACCCTGACATCCAGATCCCCTTTTTCGAGATCCAATATACATTCTACGGATTTCTTAAGCACAGATAGCGGCTCAAACGACGCTACCGGTACGATGACAGCCAGTTCTTCCATCATTTAAGGATCAGGGTGATTATATCAGCGCCCTGCGTGGCAGTAACGATCAAGTTCAGCACGATGCCGATGAGCGCTCCTGTGATCAAACTGGTGATGATCCGGATCTTGATGATGAGAACTGCTGCTATGATTACAGATATGATCAGTCCGATGCCGGAACTCGATCCGATCATACTTAGAAGCCCAACTGACCCGGATATCCATTCCAGCAGTACCGAGACTGCATTTATTCCGAATACGATGCCCACTATCACGCCAATTATTGTGAATGTATTGTTTCCCATGGTGTCGCCATACCATCAATTTTCCATCAATTCAGATGCACCCGATCTCCGGTCACCATGTAGATCACGCTCTCACAGATGTTCACGGTATGATCCCCGATCCGCTCGAGATACTTCGATACGAAGAGCAGGTGCGAGATGTTGGCGAGTTTCTTCGGGTCCTCCACGAGATATGTCATGAGTTCTCTCCTGACCTGATCGTACAACCCGTCGACGATATCATCCTTCTCTGCCGTCGCATAAGCAAGATCGCTGTCAGAATCATGAAATGCCCGGATTGCGGAATTGAGCATCTCACGCGTCATATCTGACATGCGCGGGATATCGATCAGGGGTTTCACGTGCGGCTCACCTTTCGAGTATATCGTGACTCTTGCAATATCGACAGCAAGATCCCCCATCCGCTCAAGGTCGATCTGAATCTTAAGTGCCGTTGCAATCGTCCTGAGATCGACTGCCATCGGCTGCTGGAGCGCGATCAATCGCAGACATACCTTCTCGATGTCACATGCGAGATCATCCACCCCCCGATCTTTCTCGATCACCGATTGAGCCAGTGCTGCATCCAGATCCTTAAGCGATACGACCGAATCACGAATGATCGCATCAACCATGCTGCCAAGTTTTATGATGTTTTTCTTAAGGTCTTCCAGTTCCTGTTCGTACTGATTCCTTACCATTGTAACCTGTTATGTATCCGAAGTTATATTAGATAATGCGTTCCATCAGCGCACGATCTTTGATATATCGAGTTCGAGGATGTCCTCTGCGCCAAGACGCTTCAGTTCAGGGATTAAGATGTTCACAGTCTCCTTCGCAACCACGGTCTCGACCGCGTAATATTCGGAGTTGTATAGCTTGGTCACGGTCGGCAGTTTCATCGCAGGCAGGGAAGCCATCAACTCGTCGAGTTTCCCTGCTGGCACGTTCATATCCAGAAGCACCTTGCCACGAGCCTCGATGACCGCAAGAAGCAGCGTTCGTATCTCCTCGATCGCTCTTCGCTTCGTGGAATCGTTCCAGCTATCCTTGTTCACGACCAACTTCGTTGTCGATTCGAGCATCACGTCGATGATCTGTAGGTTGTTCTTCCGAAGCGTCGATCCGGTCTCGGTGACATCGACCACGACATCCATCAGATCAGGAACCTTCGCCTCGGTAGCGCCGTAAGAGAAATGGATCGTTACAGGGATCCCGAGTCTCTCGAAATAACTTCGGGTGATATTTGGGTACTCAGTCGTCACCCTGCTGTGTGGCTTGATATCGGATGCGCTTTTTATTTCCCGGTCATCAGGCACCGCAATAACGATCTTGACGATTCCTGCCCCCTGCTTGCTGTATGGCATGTCAGCAATCTCGATCACATCTGCGCCGGACTCGATCACCCAATCGTGCCCTGTTATTCCCACATCGAAGTATCCCTCCTCCACGTAGCCGGCAATCTCCTGCGGACGCAGTATCTTCACTTTTCCTATCCGCGGGTCGTTGATCTTTGGGTTGTACTCCCGTTCGGTCCTCTTGATCTCGAGATCCGCCTGTTTGAAGAGGAGAAACGTCTGCTCCTCAAGGCTTCCTTTTGGTATTGCTATGCTCAACATCGGTGTAACTCTGTGGTGGCGCATTAATAATTTTCTGTAAGCGGTGTCGATTATCAACTCAGAAAACCACAGAGGGCATAGAGGGCACAGAGAAAAACGACACTCCGCGTTCTCGCGTCCTATGTGGTTGACGTCATCTGCCATGACTCGACCCATCCGGAAAAATTAAAAAGCCTCAAGAGGTCGAGATAAAGATTTATGGCTAAGCTGCGCAAACAAATTCGTGCAGAGGACGAGAACGTTTGAATTGCGCTTAATAATCTGAAAGATTGGAAGATGCCATGGAGCGAGAAGAGAAGACCGACCGGGAAACAGCGATGATTCTTGCAGCAGAGGACATCAGGCACCTTTTATCGAGAGGATACCCACGCACAGGTGTCATACGGTTCGTAAGCGATCATTACCGTCTGGAAACTCGGGATCGGTATATGCTGATGCGTGTCGTAGTCGAACCTAAGGTTGCGGCGTTGCGCATCGGGAAAAGGATACCGTGCTCCGGTATCAAAGATAAAGAGATCATGGTGGATGGATACAACGTCATCATCGCAACAGAGAGCGTGATTTCAGGGGAATCGGTATTCTTATGCGATGATGGATTTATACGGGACATCAGAGGTGTTTTCAGGAACTACAAAAATCCGGTGGAGGGTGTTTGCAGACAGGTTCTTGAGATCCTGTCAGGATACAAGCCGGATTCAGTCACCTTCCTCTTCGATGCCCAGATCAGCAAGAGCGGTATGCTTGCACGCTACATTCGCGGACTGCTGCCCAGATACTCCCTTTCAGGCGACGCGAGAACATCAAAGCATGTCGATTTCGATCTGAAGCACTGCGACATGATTGTTGCAACGGGTGACGGTAATATCATCGATGAGGTGCGATCCGCGGTGGACATTCCCGGATGCATACTTGAGAAACTTGGCAAAAAGGCGTGCACGATATAAATGACGGTAAAACAACGGCTCTGGTGTGTGCAGGTACCCAAACAAAGCGGCGAACCTGTTCGCAGTTTGCTTGTCGGGATGGGCGCATTCGAAAGGGACGCAGCGGTTCAGAGGGATGACGATCATCTCTATTTCCCGGTTAAATATGAAATTGATATCAGCAATCAATTTCCTGATGTTAGACTCCTGCAGAAGGACTTTGAGTGCGTAGAAAAGCAAACGTTTAAGGATATCCTCGGATTTACCCCGTCTTATGATATGATCGGGGATATTGCGATCATCGATGCCGACGATCCCGATGCAGAGAGGATCGCGGACGCCATTCTCCTGATGCACAGGCACATAAAGACCGTTCTTGGGGCGATGTCACCTGTGCAGGGCGAGTTTCGGGTCCGGGATTTCCGCGTGGTCGCGGGCGAGCCAAAGACCGAGACCGTGCACAAGGAGTACGGCTGCCAGTACGAGATCGATCTTGCACGCGTCTATTTCACGCAAAGACTCGCAACCGAACGAAAACGCATCGCTGATCAGGTCGGCGGCGGGGACGTCGTTGTCGATATGTTTGCAGGCGCAGGACCTTTCAGCATCCTTGCCGCAAAGTCAGCCAGAGAGGTGGTGGCGATCGATAAGAATCCGGTGGCGACCGCGTATCTGGAAAAGAACGCACGGTTAAACAGGATCAGTAACATGCGAATCATCTGCGGCGATGCGGCAGACGTCGCATATAATCATGATCTCGCCCATATCGCGGATCATGTGATCATGAACCTGCCGCATTCGGCAGACGAGTTCCTTGACGAGGCGTTGACGATTCTAAAACCCGGCGGCATCATCCATTACTATGACATCAGGGAGGGGGATGACCTGTTCGATGGTGCGGAGGCTGCGATCAAGGATGCCGCAAGCGCCCGCGGCATGACTGTGCGGGTTCTGGACCGGCGGATCGTCAGGTCGTACTCGCCGCATCAGTACAATGTCGTGCTGGATGTGGAGGTGTGCGAGGGGTTGTAAAGTTATTCTGGTGTGCTGGTGTTGTTTTGGCATTGTTGTTGGTTCGAGTCTCGTATCTGATGCCCGGGTTTCGGATGTCCGGAGAACTCAGAATTCTGGCATAACATCGAACGAGTTGACCACCCTGCTCCCAGGGGGTTTTTATGTTGGATGAGTTTCAATTTATGAACATAGAGAGATGAGAACTCTGCCATGATCGATGCATGGTTTTGCTGCTGGAGGGGCGTATGCAGGACATCGGTACAACCAAACCGAATGCGAGAGGTGCGATTGCACAGGCCTTGGACTTAAGTCCGAGAGGTTTGGCGACTTTTGTTGGTCACAAGGTGATAAAAAACATGAAACAGGCGTGGTGAGAATGAAGTTAAAAATATCTTGGCTCTTCTC
>QBUV01000120.1 GCA_013572355.1 Candidatus Methanogaster sp. | reverse complement strand
CCTCGCGGCAGTCAAAGAAGCACGAACATGTCCTGTGAGGTGCTGATTGCCCGGCACATAATCACAAAGCCACTCCTTTGTCAAAAATCAGAAAATGGAGCGATGGTCAGCGGTTTCCCTCTTAGAAAAGATTAAATAACAGCAATAATCCGTATCGACATGGTTATCGTATGGAAGAACAGATAGCATCCTTAAACATGCCGCCAGCGATGATCCGGGGAATTGAGGTTCTGGTGGAATCCGGAGAATATTCAACAGGAAGCGATGTATTGACAGACGCTTTTCGCGTGTTTTTGGAAAAGAAGACACTCATCGGCACAGAACTGTACCGGCGTGGGCAGGTATCTCTCATGAGAGCATCAGAGATTGCCGGCATGGATTTTGAAAGCTTCAAGGAAGTGCTAACAGATCGTGGTATCGATATCAGGACGGCAACTCCAACAGAAGTGGAGTTGGAAGAAGAAATCGAATATCTCGGGATGCTATGAATGATTGCAATCGATATCGTACTTGTGCAGGTGTAGAATCCAACCGGATCGCAGCACCGCATCCCACTCGTTTAGCGCATAAATCACTCATCTGCCCCCGCGCATCCGGTCGACCCACTCAGGAACGCTCGCGTCCCCTGGCGGCATGTACGGCTTTATGTCCAGCACCGGCGTCCCATCGATCGCATCAAGCCCACGCACGACAAGCCGGTTTTCGTCCCTCTCGAGAATCTCAACAACGGTTATGCCGATCGGGTTTGGTCGGCGTGGCGTGCAGAGCGCAAATATCCCGATATAGGGCATGTCAGCCCGCCCTTTCGGATGCGTTTTCATCTGCACAACACCTGCCACCCGGTGCAGGAAGAATACAATCACGGCATGGGAAAACTCATCAAGCCCATCGAGCGCATCTGTGTACTGCGTCTCTAAAACGACCTCGGACACCACATCACCCCATCTGTCACCAGGAATGAAATCCTGTACAGGCGATCTCACGACCCCGATCTTTCTCACTGAAAATCTCCCAAATGCATCCGCAATCATCCTGCCGTGATCAAACGCCAGTTTCGGGATCTGGTCAGGAGCAAACAGCACTGCATCTGCCGCATCGGTTCCGGCAGAGAGCGTGCCCGATCCTGCCGCAAGGTAACACGCCGAGACCGTGTGACCACGCGGGTCTCTCCCGGGATCGGAGTATATGCCGACCAGTTCTTTAATCTCGATATCAAGCCCGGTCTCTTCCTTTGCCTCCCGGCTTGCAGCATCCTCTAAAGTCTCCCCAACCTCAACAAATCCGCCGGGAAGCGCGTAGTTGCCCTTGAACGGGTCGTTCTTCCGCCTGATCAGCACGATCTTCTGCTGGTACTCGATTATGATGTCCACGGTGAGCGCTGGTGTTTTTATCATTTTAATCCATCCGAAGTATCCCTAATATGTCGAGAGGTACAGTACCAGAAGCGAGAGGAGCGCCATCGCAAGGAGGATCACCACCACCTTCTCTTCCTTCGCAATCATCTATCCGCCCTCCGGTTGCAGCACGATGAGGCGACCGATCTCCTCTGTCTGGTACGTGCGCCCCCCGGCAGCGAGCAATCGGATCAGCATCTCCTTTATGACGTTTATCGAATCCGGATCACGGTAGCCATGATCGACCACGATCCTGCCATCGCTGGCGCTGATGTCGATATGCTCAACGATATGCATCGTCTCGTACAGATGCTTCAGGCGTTTCAGGAAATCCGGATGCGCATATCCTGCGGCATCTTTCATGCCCTGCTCCATGACGATCGTATCCAGCGGTATCCGGTTGGCAAGCAGGTCCTCAAACTCGTGCCTGTGTATCGTGACCATGTTGTATTCCGAGTCTATGTGCAGATCGACCATAGTATGCCAGAAGTCCGGTTTTGCCTCCATCTCGCACGATGCCCTGTGCAAATTCCCGAAATGGTGCGACAGGTCATTATATGCCGTGTCAGCGTTGTCCCTCCGCTGCATATCCATGCGTATCGACCTCGTCCTCCTGTTGACGCTGCTGACCCCGAGATGCTTCTGCTTTGCGAGAAACAACCCGACCATTCCGGATAAAACCTCATTTAAAAATACGCTTCTTCCGGTAATCGCGGCGATGGCAGTCTTCGGTGCGATATCGTCATCATATTCTATAATTATGGCGGTCTGCCAGCCGTATTCCTTCCATCTACGGTTGAGATGGTCGACCAGCTCGGATACCCTGTTGATGATGAGCGGATCGATGATGTCATCCAGCATCTCAGGATCGACCAGGATGTCTTTTGTGCATTTCAAGAACCATTCGAACATCGGATAATCGATCATTGCGCAGAAACCGTCTTCGATGAGCAGTTCGCGCGGGGAATGGTACTGGTCATCCAGGTTCGCACGGCGTGCCTCATCAAGCGACCCATGATGCTGGATCATGAGATCGGCAAACTCGATGATATCCCGCACCGCCGCGCTGAGGTTGCCGCCATGCTGCTCGATCAGCGGTTCGATCTGTTTCAGATGACCCGATTCGATAGAGATGTTTTTTCTTACTATCATGCGTGACCACTGTCTACGGAGTATTATCAGACACACTATGTTTTAATAAGCCAGATAGATATATCTTTCGAGGGGTCTGTCCAATTACGTCTGTTCGAGCCATGGCGGCGGGATCGAATATGCCAGAATACCATTATCTTCTATGCTCGACGCCTATCACGCATCCACCTGACTTGCCGCCCTACTCTTCCTCCGCAGCTTTCTCCCGACTGTGAAGAAGATGAAGACGTGTAGCCCGATGAGCAATAGTTGTTGGAGGCTGATCGGGATCGGGGATTGCCACGCCCCGATCATGGATGCGACAGTGAGCACCACCAGCAGGAAGAGAGCAGCCGATGCGGTAAAGAACACGATCGAGATCGGACGTGCCCGTCTGCGCACAAATTTCCGGATCGGATCGATGATCCGGAGCACACCGGAGAACCGGCTTGTAGGCAGATCTTCCTTTGCGATCCCGGAGATGCCAAACGGCAGCGTTCGCTCGACAAGGTATCTGCTCCATGTATAGTATGCAGCCACATATATGATCAGCACGACAGACATCGCAGCAACCAGGATCGCATCGCCATACAGCAGGTCTGCAAGAATCGTTGTGATCGGTATGGTCAGTACCGGGACAAAGACCCATGCCCATACCCACGAGTTCTTCCACATCCGAAACTCAAAAGTGATCTCTGCCCACCACAGGATGAAGAGCATCGCCATCGCGTAAGGTATGATCGTACCGTAAGCTCTCAGCAGATAGATGAATACGGCAAGCGACACATTGATCAGGAGCACCAGCCGCAGGAACCTGAATATCTCTTCCCTGACATCGACCACTCCTGCCCCGGTGCTGGTGCTGTGGACACGTTTCTGCAGCCGGTCGACGTTCGTGTTCATATACTTAAGCTGATCCGCCACATCGTTCATCGAGACCTGCGACTCCACGATGTCATTTAAAATCGGTTCGAGCCGTGCATAGATTCCTTTTTCAAATCCGATATCGAGCAGTTGTTCGAAGAGGATACTCTTCTTGATAAACCGTATACTCCCGAAGAGCGACCCAGTGCCTACCAAAAGGAGGATTGTATTGAAGATGAAATCGTTTCTTTCAAATTCTCCGGTGAGATTGTACATTACCGGGAAGGCCGAGATCGCTATCAGGTATACTGAGGCGCACAGCACGCAGAACGCCCCGAACTTCTCGGGTACCGTCAAACTTTGTTTTTTCTCTATTTTGCTCACCTTTTCTCGCTAAAAAATCGTTTTGCCCCCTTAACCGTTCCTGAAACTCCGATCACGCGAACAGAGGCGTGCCTGTTCCTGATCTCGTAGATCGTGGCGAGCACGGCACGGGTGCGCACAGTTTCATTGTGCACGCATGAAACGATCCCTTCCATGCCATCAAACGACAGCACCCGGATCTCGCACTCACTGCTGCCCGCGTCCCCGAACAGCGATTGCGATGACCGATCCAGTTCGAAGGTGAGATCACGTCTCGATAATGCGCCCCTGCAGGACGCATCGATGCCACCGCCTGCAGGGCGGGGCATTATCGCATCCGCATCATCAGGTAACATCCTGAAAGCGAGGTACCGCTTTCTCCCGCGCAAAGAGGGGAGGAGTCTCATTTAACACCACCGCGTATGGCTCGTGTAAGTAGTTCTCTCTTCTTTATCACCAGCAGGTAGATCGATATGATGATGCAGTGTATGCCGACCAGCATAAGAATGCATCCCGCCCAGAGCAGGGATGCCCCGGGTATGATTTTGATGCTTATCGGGATTACCGCTTCGGTCGATATATGGGATCTTGTCCCGCTGAACTGCACATACACATCACGCGCTATACCACGATTGATCATCGGATCGTGAACGTCCCCGAAGTGCTTTGTCTTGGTAAATCCGGTCGCACCGGCGCAGTAGGGTTTACCATCCTTATAGACGTTTAGATGCGCAGTCTGCGTCCATGTACCATCCGGATTCTGGAAGACATCGAACTCTGCAAGCTCCATGCTCCAGCCGTTCCCCATATCTTTTTTTGCGCCCAGTTCATCTACATCGTACACGACGCTTGAAGAGATATCGAATGATGTGGTGACGATTGCGCCTGCTATCACCAGTACGAAACCGATATGGACAAGGTTGATCCCTGTCGTCCGAAACCTCATGCGCCCGTGCATCCGCCTGAGATCCATTGAGAACTTGGACAGGATCGCAATAAACGCAAATAGAAACGCCGGCACAAACGCCCACACCGAAATCGATCCGAGTGCCTTTATAATTATTGAGGATGTCTGGTAAAATTCCCCTCCGCTATCCAGCAGTTTATGACCCGGCAACATCGCAAGCAAGAGCGAAACCACGAATATGAAAATCAGTATGTATTTAAGGAACGTATCATGGATCCTGCCATACGCCATACATACACCGGTCAGCAGTACGAGTAGCATCGCCGGAATAAAGCACCAGACATTGAAAAACTCCTGCGGGATTATGACTTTCGTGGCGAAGAGATGCTGCGAGACAAAACTGTACGTAAGTCCCCAGAAGCATACGAAAGCGATTATAATCAGCAGGATATTCGTCCATAAAAAGGTATTACGCGTCGAAAAGATGGATTTTGTAGGGGCGGTTGTCACGCGGGTTCGCAGGAACTTACGCACCCCGAGTCCGGTTGCCATGATGCTGGTAACGATTATGCAAAAGACCAGCAATCCGTATGTTGGCGTGCCAGGAAAGTCATGGAGCGAGTGTATGATCCCCTGTCTGGTAATCAGTGTCACATAGATCGTGGACATGAATAAAAATATCGTGGCTACTGGTGCAGCAGTCGTATATTCCTTCCCCTCTTGATATCTGGCGATTATATGCAGCACAGCGGTTACGAACAGCCACAATATGAGTGTCGCGGTCTGCACAGGGTCCCAGTTCCAGAAACCGCCCCATCCGACGAGCTTGTATGCCCATACGCCACCTGTTACCATGCATATCGAAAGAAACATCCACGACATCCTGAGCCACTGTCTTGATATCCTGTGCCACCCTTCCCTGCCTGTGATGAGATGAGCAGTTGCAGCGGACGCGGGAACGACCGTCGCAGCATAAGCTATGAACGTGACGAACGGATGGATAACCATCCATATCGTGATGAAGACCGGATTTAATCCGTTGCCCTCCTCCGGAACATGAGCGATCAGCTCGATGATTGGCCTGAACGGCTCGGACTTGATGCAGAGCAAGAGGATGAAAACCGATACGATCATCGATATGAGTTCTGTTTTCCGGTGCAGCGGATTCTTAAATCCGTAATCCTCTACGATGAACCAGACCGCAAGGATGGATGCCCATGCCCACAACAGGTACGTTCCCTGCTGTCCTGCAAAGACCGCCGCCATCTTATACAGAAGCGGCATCCCGCTTGCAGAGTACTGCCACACATAGAGAACGCTAAAATTATCCTTGATAAAATAGTAAGCCATCAAGCCTATCGCAGCGCTCTGGAGCAACAGCGCCAGCCTTGTCATGGTACGGATGATGGTGGGATTGATCCGGTATCTACCGTAGAACAGTAGCACTATAACTGCAAGCAGCTCGCATATCAGTGCCGCGTATAGTAAGATCTCCCCACCGGTCATTTCATCTTTCTACCCCTGATCCTGTACAACATTGCGATGATTAGTATTATGATTGCGATTGCGCCTATAAATAGAATCTCCCTCCGCAGGAAAATCGCTTCGAGCACGCCCTTTGGTCTGGTCACTGTAAGCATTGCAGGTCTTGGATCGCTCCATATCCCGCGTGAGTCAAGCGACTGGACAAAGATCGTGTGCCGGCCCTGCGACCACCCGGTCGTATTGACGACCGCAGTAGCTTCGGTTGCCTGCCCATAATACTCGGTACGTGTGAACGTAAGCGGAGTCCCTTCTCCTTTCTCACCGGGTATATTAACGAAATACTCGATATACCTCACCTCCATCTTCCATCCGGTCACGACCTTCGCGTTCAGCACCGCCGACTCGCCTGCATGGACTTGAGCGGGTGTGATCGAGAGCTCTGAGACGTGCGGGGTCACATCGAAGACCTCGAGCGTGTGGAACGTGATCGGATCCCTGCCGCCGTGACAGACATAACAGTCCTCTTCGTATCCGTGCGAAGTGCCGCTCATATCGGTCGCATTAAACGGAGGTTTCCCGCCATAATAGGTGTGACAGTCCTTACAATCCCGCGCCCGAACGCCAGCGACCCAGCCATCCCAGCCAGGGTCCTGCGAGCTTCCGAGCGGATACGGGCTGTAATGAAACGGCGTATTAGTGACGTTGTGGCACTCGGTACACGTAAACGCCTCTGCCACATCGATCCCCTTAACCTCGCCTGCGACCATGATGCCGCCGCGCACCTCTCCCGCGCCATAAGTCAGGGTCTGCGACTCTGTGAAGTTCGTGTCGCGGGCATGGCAGGTATAACATGATTCATCAACCTTGGTCCCGCCCTCTCCGTAAGTGTAAGTGAGATTGTGATACTGATCCGCCTTCTCGTTGTGGCAGAGCGCGCATGTGTAGGTCTTGTTGACCTCTTCGACGATCGCATCGCTGTAATGCGCTGTCCCGTATCCGGGGTGGCATTCGAGACAGTCAACCTCTTCTTCGAACTCGCCGAGTCTCATGTGTTCCGGGTGGCAGTCTGTGCATAGAGAACCTGCGCCGCTCGGTGCAAGCCCGAAGTACCCGCTCACGACATCGGTCGGCTCGTGGAACCTGCTCACACCGCTTGCGTTGTGGCACGGCTCGATGCAGTTTACAGCCATGCATTCTGCCACCTTTCCATGACTGAGTCTGCTGATCTGGGTGCGGGACGGGTACGGGAAGGTGCCTCCCTTTGCGTGGCAGTCGAAGCAGTAGCCCTTGAATACAGTCTCGTTGCTCGCATTCAGGTGCCTGGTGAGGTACGGGCTATGGATCGTTCCGTTGTGACATTTTTCGCAGACGAGCGTCTCATCGACCTTTGTGGTATCAACGCTCTCTTCCGGCGCTCCGGGATAGTGCGTCCTGATCTGTCCGGGAGTCCCGTATTTATCCACCGAGTCAGCACTGGTGTGGCAGTCCTCGCATGTCCGTTCAGGCGGTATCACCAGTTCGCGGTCATGGAACGTCTCGACAACGCCGTGGCAGTCCTCACACGCTCCGCCTTTGTCATGCGCAAAGACCTGCGAAGCATCCCCAAACGCCGCGCCGCCCTCCACGTCCTGATGGCAGACCGAGCAGTTATCTGTCGCTGGAAGTACGTCTCTCGATGCGTAATGGGACGCCTCTGCCTCGTGAGACATATCAGGGATTATTTCGTGCTCAGCCGTGCCGTTTAAGTGGCAATCAACACACTCGACCCTGATATCTATGCCCACGCCGCTCCCGCCTTTGTAGAAGTGCTCGTATATCGGCGGGGCATCGAAGAGGTTATGTTCGTGACATGTGACGCATGGTTTTGGATCCCAGTAATCGGGTGGGTGATCGTATGGCTCGACACCATCTGATGTTAAGTTGCTGTGACATGCCCAGCACGCTTTGCTCAGGAGACTGGTCATGGTCGCGTTGTACGTGGCATTACGGTTGAGACCTGCATGTACCGACTTTCCGAATGCATCCATATCGATCTGGACATCAGGCGGTGCGAGTCCCCCGATCTGGTGGCAGTCGAGGCAGTCGCCACCGAATGCGCCATGCAGGAGCACGTCTACATGGAATGTGTCTGGTTCGCCGCCGAGTATAAACTCCTCATCTTCTGGCAGATCGTCCAGGTTGTGTCCGCCAACGGTCTTGTCCGCGTCCGTGACCCAGAGATCTGGCGAGATGAACCGCGCATCCTCGATCTGGACGAACTCTGTTCCGGTGCTGGCACTGGTGCTATTGCTGGCATTGGTATCTGCTGCCGGTGCAAGTGGCGCGATCGTAATTAGCAGTGCCAGGATGATTGTGAATATGAATATATTTTTAGGACGTATCTTCAGCGTCACGCGGGTGGCGCGCTCAATGGCGTTTATAACGGATGACGTAAATAGGCTGATCGTGCGGATGGCAAGAATAAATCCATCCCCTCTTATATTTCGTGCCATTCGCGTAATCTTACTGATCACCTGAACACCCCCGAAATCCGCATCTCAAAGACCGTCACGTCTGTCATCGTATGCCCTTCTTTATCAGTTACTGTGGTGTTGTATGTAAACATCTCGCCTTCCGGAACAACCTCTCGCTGGAGGACTCTACCGTTCTCTGAGAGTTCCACCACCGCCTTCCTGCCCACAAGATCAATCTCTGTGATCTGTAGCAGATATCCGTAGCCGAGATCCCATTCCGAGCGTGCATACAGTGTTTTATGCTCATGTTCTGTGAAGTTGATCGGGAGTCGTCCGATGGTGATGTCGTCCGCATCATCCGTATCACCGTCTGCGCCTGTATTCCTGAGAACGAAATAGCCATCGCCGTCATCGGGCGCGTAGTATCTGTACTCATCGATATGGCAGGTGTAGCACGCCTTGTCCTCGGTCTCGACGTGCATGCGGGATTTGAGGACCAGTCCCTTGAATGTGACAACGCCCATCATGCCGCTGGTAAAGATCTCATCGACCTTAAGATCGACGATGGTTGTGTAGCCACTTTCATCCGACCTTCTGTGTTTGTAGGTCTCGTGCCCGGTTCCATAGAGGTCGTCACCGGCGTTGCTCTTTGACTTGATCCAGTCCTTCTTGATCTCGTACTCGAAGACTCCGCCCTCGCTCACCAGTTCCCTCTGGACCGACACCCCGTTGTGTGTCAGATCGACCCAGACGCTGCTTCCTGTTGAACTGACCGGACCGACCGTGATTTCGTAGCCATTCTTGAGTTTGCAGACATCACCTGTTCGGAGCGTCTCCTCGATGTCATTAGCGTCCTCAACATACTCATAGCGTGTGACGTTTCTCGGGTCAGGAGCATCGCCCCACTTCCTGCCGGTATCGTCATTCTCGTGGCAGTCGATACATTCTCTGGTGTCGAGGACCTCTGGCACGCCGTAATGTGCACTCATTGAGCCATCGTTGCTTGTGTCGACACCGGCAGCGAGGATACTCGACGGATATGTGATGTCGTTCCTGTGGCAGTCCGTACAACTCGCCGCTGTCCATACCACGGCATCTATCGGCGTGCCGCTTGTAACGTGCTCTGCGACCGGCGGTGCGTTGTACGAGATATTGGTTACATGGCAGGAGTCGCACGAATTGTTGTAGCACTGGTCGCGCTTTGGATGTCTGAAGATAAAATCGATACTGAGATCGAATCCGGTTGTGGCACTGACATCCGAAACAGATGCCACCCATATTCCATTGACCGGGTTTGTGATCACGTAACGTATGGAGTTTCCGCTGGCTATATACTCGATATCCGGATCGGTTGCAGCCACAGTTGAATTGATTTCGGTTCCATTTGCATCCAGTGTCAGATTGAGGCTGCCTGATACCCAGTTCAGTGTTATGTTCATCTGTTTCGTGTCTTTATGCACGTCAAAGGCGTGGTGATAGGTTCCACCGGACCTGACACTCCCGCCCACATCAATCGGGAGTGCTGTATGACAGTCCGTGCAATTCGCGCCGCTGTGAATCCCTGAATTGAATGCTGATATATCTATGAACCATGGCTTTGACGGATTGCTGTGACATGCCGTATTCATGCAAAGCGAGTTGTTGCCTGGAACCATCGTTGGCGAACTGATCGCAGCATCATGTATCCTGCCGTAGCCATGGCAGTCGGTACAGTTCACAGCAAAGCCTATTCCATGTGTGATATTGGCATTGCTCTTCTCCTTAAACACATCATTAAACTCATGTCCTCCATCGAGGTGACAGTAGGAGCAGTTGCTGGCATTGCCGCCGTCAACGATGATATCGGTTCGTTGCCTGCCATAGTGCGAGACGAAGTTTCTCGCGTTCGGGTTATTGACATCAGCACTCGGTGGCACGCCCGTAACCTGGGCCAGCGACTTGTTGTGGCAGATCGTGCAGTTCGCATCTGTCGTGATCACATCGATACCATCCGGCTGATGCTCGAGCGCCTGCGGCGGCGTTCTTACGAGGTGGTCCATATTTATCGGGGTTTCGTTGAAGTGGCAGTCGGTGCAGTCGGGCTTGATCCTGAAGTGCTTCGGATCCTGAAGTTGCTCTGAATAGTTGTTGTGGCAGCCCCAGCAGACCATGCCGATCGCGGTGTTGTTAAATTCATCGTAGTCGCCTGTGATGTTTCTGTGAACGCTTGCATTGAACCCGGACCTGTTGATGATCGGAAGTCCGCCTGTTGCGTTCATTCCGCCTGATAGGTGGCAGTCGGCACAGTCGCCGCCTGCTGCGCGTTCCGGTTCGTAGTGCGGGTCGTTGTGGCAGCGGAGGCAGTCCTTGTAGGTCGTTGCCAGGTACTTTGAATAAGTTGAATAGATTGAGGTGTGTCCGCCCGGCGGGGTCTGGTGGCAGTTCACGCAGTCGAGTATGCCGACGTCGTGGAGTGCGTTGTGGCACGCCCTGCATGTCACATCATCGCTGCCATCGTCATCGATATCGGTATGCGTGTATGCCAGGCCATAGTTGTCCCAGTCAGGTATCGTAAGTCCGGTCTCTGCGCCATCGCATCCGGCAGGCGGGCTTGCCTGATGGCACTCGCTACAGTTCCACGGGATGTGGATGACTGGCTTTCGTGCGATAGTGTAGTTGGATGATGTGATCGTGTAATTGAATTGCCCGGTCGATCTGGCAAGAATCCTGGCGACCCACGTGCCCTGTTCCGGCGGACTTGTGTCGAAGGTCACGACGTTCAGGTACTCCCCGTACGGATAGCAGATCTTCCCGCCCGCCCTAAAGATCGCGGTGCCATTAACACTTGGAAGCAGGTATGTGCCGTGCCACGGGTCGCTTCCGTTTAAGTCCGCAAGTCCCGTGGTGGTGTTGTCGACCGGTCCGATGAGCGATAGCAGAAACTCATGAGAAGTGTCCTCTGCCACAACGGTCACGTTGATACCTGACGCGCCATTTACATCGATTATGTAGGTCTCGGTACTCTCCTCGTAACTCATGAACTCAGGCACGTAACCGTTAAGCGTCCCCGGAAGTGAAGTATCTCCGGTAAACTTCGGATACGAGAGATTGCCGTGGCATTTCTCGCACGAAACGTTACTGTGAACCCCGTAAGTGATATTTGTTCCACGCAGGGCGGGGGGTAACGCCACTTGATACTGGACGCTACCGGTCTTATCGTGGACGAACTTTGTGTGGCAGTCGGTGCAGCCGACAGGTGCGGATGCGGATGCATGTGACGGCTGGTCGAATGCGCCCTGTACGAGAGGTCGCTTGACCGAGGTGTCGCGGTACATCTGTATATTCACACTGGTCTCGTTGAATATCTCGATCCACCCGGCTTCTCCGCAAACAAATCCGCCATAATGCCCGTACACGATCTCGTGGAGGTGCACAGGCGTTGCGCGCAGGAACTGGGATGCAGAGGGTGTATGACATGCGGTCAAGCAGTTGGTTGCGGTCGATGAGGTGATGTTATCGGGATGGATGACGTCGGTCAGGGTTCTATTCGATGGATCGTTCGTCGGCGACCATGCATCGTGGCAATTGCTTGCCTGGCAGCCCCAGAGCGTGGTGTCAAATGTCGTTACAGCAGACGCAAGATCGGTGCCATTGATCTGATTGGTGAAATTGATCTCGTATCTGCCAGAATAGGTCTCGTTGGTTGCATAGTAGAATATCCCGCCGTAAAGCCCTTTTGAGTACTCCTGAAGTTTTATCGTCTCGGTTCTGGTGGCATCATGAGACGGATACGAGACTTCGACCACGAGCTCGGGGGGTATCGATGTTGCACCGTCCCTAAAGATGGTGCTGCCAAACAGCCGCCATTCGAAGAACGGAACGATGATACCACCGGTAACGACCTTGATATCATCGATGTACCAGCCCTCATTGGTGCCGCTTGAATCGGATACGAAGTTGAATGCAAGAATAATGTCCGTGTTATTATACGCATCGAGGCTGATCGTCTTCTTAACTGGCATGCCTATCTGGTCTCCAGTGTAATTCGCAAGCTCGGTCCACGTCTTTCCACCATCGGTCGAGACTTTCACATAGCCGTAGTCGCCCTGGGTTATGTTGTACCACGTATAAAACGTCAGTTCCGGGTCGGAATGTTCTGGGAGGTCGAGAGGTACCCAGTGCCAGATATCCATGTTGTTGCTGTAATCGCCGGTTCCGTCGTCGTCCGCCTTCCATGAGTATGTGTTCAGCCCCGCGCGAAACCGTGTCTGCGAGAGACTGAAACTGGGCTGGGACAGTCCGCCGACCGGGTGCGCGGTCTCATTAAGCACCATTGCAAGTATCAGGTTCTGCTGCTGCATGCCGTCGCCCGTATCCCACCAGTTCCAGGCAGTGACGTTTCCGGAAGCACGATACCCGATCTGGTACGGGGTCTGCCCGTACGTCAGGACTACGGTGTAGTTGTCGGTGTGGTCCACAGATGGCGGCATGGCAGCCGCTGTACACGCGATGAGCAGACAGATCGATGCGGCAAATAGCAATCTCATGAGCATCTTCATTCTTGACCCTGTGGTAATATTCTGTCTTGGAATAATTTAAAGATGCTGGTTAAAATATGCGCGCATTCTCACACATCCCACATCACGCACACCAGTGCCATCAAAGAACCGATAATAAAGATTTAAGTTGAATTACAGCGATTGGTAAAGGATTATAAAGCACTATAAAGTGTTAAAAAATCCAAAAACAGAAAGTAAGCTTATCTCATAACTGATTCCAGTGGGACTTGGGCAGAACTGCCTGAAAACATAACCGAAACAGAACACAACCGGAGGTAAAGAACATGAAACAAATAACAACACTGTTCGTCGTTTCGCTGCTGCTAACATGCATGTACATCCCGTGCATTGCAGCGGCAGGCAACAACGACGGACTGCGTGCACACGATGCGCAAGTAAACAAAACTATGGGGCAGGCACGGGCTGCGAACGTCAGTACCGGATCTGCCGGACTGGGTATGGCTGCCACTGCGCAAGCGATCAAGGGAGCTGGCGGAAACGATCTGAATGTCGATTCCAGCGGGTTATATAGAGCGCGAGATGCATATCGGAACGATAGAACTCCTGAAAACCGGCAGATGCTTATGGACGCTGCAAAGGACCATCTTCTGCAGATGCTCGACCAGATGATCGAGAGACTTGAGATCCTGCAGGAGCAGATCGAGTTTGCCGAGGAGAATAGCATCATGGTGCCAGAGGGCGCGTCCGGGAACATCGACCGGTACATGCTAAGGCTCGAAGGATACAAGCCAGAGGTAGAGAGCGCTGATACCGAGGCAGACCTACGGTCGGTCGCGCGGTCGATCAATCAAGAATGGGGATCGATTCGCAGGGAGATTCTGCATTACGCGAAGTACATGGTCGCTGTGCGGACTGAGGCGTATATCGATAAGGCGAACGACATCTCTGACTTGCTGGATGTGAAGATCAGCGAACTTGAGGACGAGGATGTCGATACCACGGATCTGAGACAGAATCTGGATGATTTCAATGCAAAACTCGACTGTGTCGAGGAGAACTACGAACTTGCAAAGGCCGCGGTCTCTGATGATAAGGTCAATTCAGGGGAGGTGCAGCAGTATATCCGAAACGCCAGCCGCTGTATCAGAGAGGCGAATAATATTCTCAGGGAGATGTTTAAGGAGTTACGAGCACTGGAAGGTTACAGGAACGGCGCTGTGGTATTAAGTGGATCCGGCACGCTCGAAGCCAGTGGATCAGGGACTGTATGGATCTCGGGCTCGCCCGATCTCGCGCTCTCTTGTGACGATGGTACGCTGATGGTACGCGACCGTGCAGGCGACATGGAGATCAAAGTCACAGGAAATGGCGTGAAGGATCAATCAGGCATATGGACGATGTACAACGGGTTTGATGGCACCGCAGATATTACTGGCAGTGACGTTTCAGTGGCGCTGGTCGGATCAGGAATCGATCTGACCGTGACCGGAACCGGACAGGCGATTCTCGTCGGCGATGGCACATATCGGGTTAACGGAATAGACAATGCCGCAATCTCATCAGGAGACTGGCAGGAGCCGCGTGATGAATACGATATCGGTATAGAAGCAATCGTTTCCGAAGAGGATGAGTATACGGGCGATGACTCAGCAGATGAAGCGGAAGACGAAGTAGAAGACGAACCTGCAGCAAACGAGACGGTAAACGAATCGGCGGATAATCCGGCAAACGAGTCGGATTCAGGAACCGATGAGGTTGGGGATGGAGATACCGATACATCGGGCAATGAAACCGAATCCGAAACTGATGACAGCGAGGTCGCATCATGAACGCCAGATACGTAATCTCACTCATCCTCATGGGACTGCTGCTCATAAACGGCTCAGGCTGCATCGATAGCTCACAGGATGGCGGGCAGGAATCCGTACCAGAGACGCCGCAGACGCCAGCGGGAGCGGCAACCGATGCCGATGAACTCACCGAGGATGAGATGGACAGTTTCGAGAGCGATCTTGCGGAACTTGAGGATCTGCTCGGAGGACTTGACGCTATCGATGCTATGGATGAGGTAAACGAATCAACGTTTGCTTAAATCCCCCCTCTTTTTTTCTTTTTTCTTTATCCATCTCTGAAAGTGCAACATTATTATCTGGCACTCGCCGAGCATCACAAGCAGCGAGATCCCTGATACCTCCCGATTCATCTCCACGGTTCGAGCAGACATGCAGGACACTGATCCTTCAATTCGCATTCCCCGCACGATCTTGGATATTTATGGCAGCCAGCGCGCCTGAGATACTGTGCGGCAATCTCTGTCTCGCTGCCACCCGGCATCTCGGTTGGGTAGTACCCGGACCATGCCACGTCGGTGAGACCGATATCCTTACATTGCTCAGTCAGATCGTTCATCAGAGCCATGCTGGGTCCGGGATGGTAATACAGTATGAAGTTCGGTCGAAACCCGATCAATCGATACGGTATCGTTGGGTCGACGTCAGCGATGAATGCCGCTATCTTTAGCACCTGACGATCGGTTATGCCCGGTATCACCACGGTCCTGAATACACGGATGCTCTCCCTGGCAGTTGTAGCAAGGACTTTTGCATTCCGGAGCACCGGAGCGGATGGTGCGCCGGTCAGCATCCGGTGAACATCGTCGTCATAAGCCTTGATCTCAAAGGAGATCGATGTGGCTAGATCGATCACCCGCGTAAGCGTCTCTGGTGTGCAGAAACCATTGGTCGCAATCCCCACACCGATCTCTGTACCCTTCTCCCGTATCGCACGTACCACCTCCTCGATATATGGGAGATGAATCGTTGGCTCGCCGCCTGTGAAACCGATCTTATCAGTGTCTGGCTTCATTCGGGATATCGTTTCATCTGCAAGCACCGATGGCTCCACATAATCCCGGTAGAACCATTGCGCATCAGGATACTGCGATATCCGGTATGCGTTACAGTAGATGCACCTAAAATTGCATCCGAGCATGGTGACCGAGTAACTGGAAAGCGTCTCTGATAGCATCGTGTACGCGATTAGGGGGTGCATCCCTGCCCTGCATACGCCGCGCTCACCTTCGAGCCGGTTTACCCCGCACCTCCATTCGCAGAGGTTACATCGCGCAAGTTCGGATGGGTGCTGCATTGTGGATCAGTGGATTCTCTGCGCCAGGGATTATAGTCATTTCGAAACGAAGAGGGTGTCAATTTATCTTCGGAACTCGGAATGGTGGGGGTGAGGATTGGATATCTGTCAACGACCACGCTTTAGAAAAGCGTGGCATCAAGAGGATGCTCGATATTTTGGGATTTCAGTCGGTTCTAGGTTATTTTTGACTATCCCCCCCGAAAAACTAAATCAAGATTTTTTAGGCTAACAATTCTTCGGTTACTTTCGGCTGCAACCATACGATTTTTGCTTCAAGACGGTAAATCACTTCATCGATCTTCCCCCATAGTGGGATGGCACTACGATTGCCGTAACTGCTTTGGATACTGCGAATGCAAATATGGCGGCCATGTTGAAAAAACGTTACACC
>QBUV01000119.1 GCA_013572355.1 Candidatus Methanogaster sp. | reverse complement strand
TGACGATGAGCATCTAACAACTGCGGATGTTGCAATTGTCCTTAAGATGGCGGTCAGTGGTGAATACTCAGAAGTGGCAGATGTGAGTGGAGATAGGGCGGTCACATCGCTCGATGCGCTGATGATCTTGCGGGAAGTCGGTACGGCGTCCTGATGAACGATGATTCGTGATATTCGGATGCATAGGCGAATATCACGAATATGCTAATCGGCAGAGATATCACTGCCGAACCCGGTGACATCATCACCCTACCGCGCAGGATCGCAAGGATCTGGTGCGATCATCTGGTGGTGCATGTCACCAATTGCAGGCAGTCCGTGGTTGTAGGCACTATGGGGTGTGAAAGTAATTCAGGTACGCCGAAAATAGGCGAGAGACTTGTGAACATCCGAAAAGGCACTAATGGGCCGGAAACCAAACTTACAGAAGCAGTGACCGCCGTTACGTACAAAAGCACCACAAAAAAAGCGTTCCGGGTGCGGTTACCGCATCACTGAACAGGAATGTCCAGCGACACCAGATACACACCCGGAATCGAAACGTCTCAAATCAGTCTTCTACAGCTGCGATCGCAAACCGTCTCATGACCTTCTCGACTTTGATCTTAACACTGTCTCCGACTTTTGTGCCGGGAACAAAGATCACAAAGCCATCTATACGCGCCACTCCGTCTCCTTCTCTGGCAAGATCCTCTATGGTAACATCGTAGGACTCGCCTTCGGTAACTGGCGCATCGTATGTTTCTTGTTTAAACAATTTTGGTTCTCCTTCTTAGTTCAAACCAACCAACTTAAAAAAGCGAACACAGAACTGAAACATTCAAATCCCATAAGCCGCATCGATAAGTTTATTGATCCAGTGTTAATAACTTTTGACTATATATAACCTTTTCGTAGGATGCAGGGTGTCCTGCTCAAATCGGCTCTTCCCCCACACAAATCCCCTTCTTACCGGAGAACCTCTTATCCGCCCTGATTTTCCCCCATATTTCCTTAAGTGGCGTATCAAGAACGTTTCCGAAGGATTGGGACATATACGGGCTTGCCTTAACCGAACCGTCCACGCAGATGTGCGCCCACCGCTGCCCTGCAAGGCATCCGAGCATCTCACCCTCGAAATACGTGTTCGCAAAGATCCGCGGACCGCCCGGGCGCATGTTGACGCGGTGGTACATCTCAAGTATATCCCTGCGATCCCCTTTTGTGAGACCGCCGTCCATCGACTCCCAGATCGAGAACTCGTGCACGCCAAGATCGGACGCAAACTCGTAGAGGCGCGGGAGTTCAGGCATCCGGTCGTGCGATACGTGCGTTGCCATCGTGACGAGCAATCCTGCATCAAGCCCGCATCTGATCGCACCGACCGCCGCGAGAAACGCGCCATCGACCCGCCTCACAGCGTCATGCTTTGCGGGGTCAGTGTTATATATGCTGATCAGGAGGTTGTGGATGCCACTTTCCTTAAGCCGGGAAGCGATCTCAGGCGTCATCTCAAGACCGGGCGTGAATATGTTTACGATCGCACGGTCGTGGTCGATGTACTCGATCAACTCGAAGAGATCGCTTCGGAGCAGCGGGTCGCCCTCTGTGAACGTGATGATAAACGTCCCCATCGCAAGGGCCTGATCGATCACATCCTTGATCTCGTCAGTGGTTAACTCATATTCCCCGTCGCTCATCGCGCAGTGCGCACAGTCGCATCCGCACTTGCGTGTAATCTCGAAAGAAACAGTTTCGGGAACGTATTTTCCAAAAGCGATGCTTGCCTCGGCACGGATCAGCCGCTTGAACGCGCCTCCCGGGATCGGCGGCAGCCATGTGGATGCGATGACCTGATCCTGATCGACCCGTGCCGGCTTCTCCCGCATCAATCGATCGTTTATCTTCCTGATAAACGGCGTGCACACAGGAGCGAGCGGTCCTGTGGCATCCAGTTTCAGCACCTCGTCATAATCGCAATCGATCGACAATCCGGGCTTATGGAGCATGTTCACACGAGACATTGTGAGAATGATTGTTTGACAAAGTGTAAAAAGGATTCGATCTGCGCGATATCCCACTTGATCAAAAGTTTTAAGTACGTCGTAATAGTTATTCATAATTACTCACAACAAACAAGTAAATAATATCATAATACGAGAGGAGTTTACCAATGAATGCGAAAAATGTTGTCAGATCGTACTGGGATGGGCGGAGCCAGACTTACAGCAGCGATATCTACAAGTCACAGAGTGAGGCAGAGCGCATCTGGAAGACTTTGCTTAAAAGTACAATTAGAACAGATAAAAACCTCCGCATTCTGGATGTCGGGACCGGTACTGGATTTCTGGCTCTGCTTCTTGCGGGGATGGGGCACAACGTGACCGGTATTGACATATCCAGATGCATGTTGGAAAAATCGCGTCAGAACGCCAATAAGATGCGCCTATCCGTTGATTTCATGCATGGCGATGCGGAAAAGTTGCCTTTCGAAGACGAGACGTTTGATATCGTGGTAAACAGGAATCTACTCTGGACGATGCCGGATCCCGTGGCTGCTGTCGACGAGTGGTGTCGTGTTGTGAAGTCGGGCGGCAAGCTCGTACTGATCGACGGGAAGTGGCACGATTCTGCGAAGGCGATGCGCTTGCGGAGATTTCTTGGTAGATTGGTTGCTTTTGTTACTGAAAGACGAAACCCGCTGGCGTTCACGAGTTGCTACTCCAAAATAAAGGATCAATTGCCATTTTTCAGTGGAAGCGATCCGGATGATGTGGCTAACCTATTTAGTGAAGTCGGACTAACGAATGTATCAGTGAATCGTCTTGAAGGACTCCGGGAATTCGAAAATAAGAACAGATCGATCTCGTATAACATTGCGAATAACCCGTCGCTCTTCATGGCGCTCGGGGAGAAATGGTGACCGGATACCGATGGTTCAATAATTCAATCGGCAACGGTCAGAAACACGCTGGTGTTGTTGGCAGGCGGCTCCGGATGGATCCTTAAGTATTCCCTGAGCTGTCCTGGCAACTCATAGCGATAAAACGTGTCCAGCATCCGTCTGAGCCCCTTTTCATAAGTGCGGTACGATATCTTTGTTCCTGCCGGAAGTACGTCTGCCAGATGGTCAAATATCTCCTTCTTGGGTTCAGCCTGAGCAGCCACCATGATCAGATCTGGCATCTCTGCAAGCGGCAGAGGCAGAGTCTGATGGTTTCCGTTGATTATTCTGATCTGGCTGGATAGCCCGAGCTTCTCAAGCACCCGTCTTGCGAGTTCTGCCCTTTCCGGATACTGTTCGATCCCGATTCCATTGAGCCCGTGCTGGTGGCAGAGTACGATGAGCGTCAGGGGCAGTGGACCGCTTCCGAGAAAGAGAACAGTGTTACCCGGTTTAAGCCCTGCCCCCCGGCACTCGGTTCGCGCCAGCTGGATGTAATTCGGGAGGTATGTGAAATCCGCAAGCGTATTCCATGGATCCCCGCTCTTCAATATGGATTCTGCCTGTTCTGCCTCAAGTTCTGCCGTATACTGGCTTCGAAACGTGCTGATGGCATCGAATGCAGAGTTAAATCCGGAGTTGGACAGGAGATCTTCTGCGGATCTGTCGTCTATGTCAAGTGCGATCAGATAGTCAAGCTGCCGAAAAACGGCTTTGAGGTGACCGGAAGGGTCTTGATAGATCTCTCTGTCCACAAAATCCTTTATTGAGTGATGTATCGCCACGATCTCTTCGGTTATCGATTCTGCGAAGTGGTCTGTGCCGTGTCCCGTGCCGTCGCCAAGACCGGGTATGACCTTCGCATAGATGTCGGAGTCGTGGGTGTGAATGTGGGCGGTTTCTCTGTTTTTGTTAATTGTGGTCATGCAGGTCATATCAATCACAATATAGACGTATGGCAGGTTTAATACTTAAAACCTTTGCTATACATGGGTTATTTTAAGAAATAAGTCCAATAACCACGTATAATTTCTGACAATTTCCGTATAAGTGGAATTAATTGCTATCTTCTCTCGATTCGTAATATTTCACTGCCGCTGCCGTGAGAGTTTCGGAATATGTGAGGCTGCGCGCCCGCAAACTATATATGTGCATGATTGTAACAGAATTCTACAGAGATAACATCTATAGTATATCTCGAATATATTGAATAACACAGGAGGTAACAAACATGAATAAAAGCGTGATAACAACTGCATTCGCAGCGTTGCTGCTGATTGCGTGTACAGGCATGGCAGGCGCACATTTCACGATGGTCTTTCCAAGCGATGACGAGGCTACCGTATGGGATGTGGCACCTGAGGACTACATCGCAACACTTGGCGAGACAAAGACCGTGTATATGATGTGGGGACACCCTTACGAACATATACTCTTTGACATGGCATCTGTGCCAGAGGTCTCTGTCATGAAGCCAAACGGCACGGTTCTGCAACTTACTGCGACAGAGATCACCGTTGACGGAATGAATGAAGAAGGAGAGCTCGGAACCTTCAAGGCATACAAGACATCGTTCACGGTTGATCAGTCAGGTGATTCCGTAATCTTCGTGAAGTACGAGGACGAGGACGAGAACCTGATCGACTACACCAAAGCCGTGATCCACTGCGGCGAAGAGACGTGGTTCGGCTGGGATGCCGAGGTCGGACAGCAGACCGAGATCATCCCGTACATGCGACCTTATGGCATGGAGGAGGGTTTCGTTTTCGCTGGAAAGGCACTGCATGACGGCAAGGCGCTTGCAGGCGCATCTGTAGAGGTTGAGATATACCACACACTGGATCTTGGCAAGGAGATCGTGGAAACCGCTGAGGGTATGTTCCCATCCGACCCGCCGATGGTCTTCACGCGGCTCACCATGTCCAATGCGAATGGAGAGTTCGTGTACACACTCGACGAGCCAGGGATATGGTTCGTTGGCGGCACAATGGAACCTGAGACCGGACGCAATGTGAGGGGCGTCTTCATCGTTCCTATACTCGATGAGTTCCCGCCGGAAGAAGAGTCGTCCGCATCATCTGCAGAACTTCAGAAAGCAGTAGATGAAGCAAAGGCGGCAGCAGAAGAGGCGAAGGCAGCATCAGAAGGGACATCCAGCACGCCAGGATTTGGAGTTGTCCTTGCCGCAGCCGGAATTCTTGGCGCGCTCGTAATTGTGATGAGACGAAAGTGAGAATCTCCAACTCCGGATCGATAGGGGTTTTACATCCCCTGCCGATCCTTTATTAACTTTCTAAAGAAGGTATCAAGGAATGAAAACAATCAGAAGCGTGGTCGTTCTGGCACTGCTATTGATCCTGTGCATGGCACTGATGCCGCCCGCATCCGCACACAGGGTGATCGTGCAGGGGCAGGTGAGCGAGATACAGATAAAGGCATATTACGGCGGCGGGGCTGCGACACCTATGGCGGATGGAGATGTGGAGATATACGCGATCAAGGATGGGCAGGAAGAACTGTATCTCACAGGCAAGACCGACGATGCCGGGATGTTCTATTTCGCGCCAAAGATTGGCGTATCCGAGTACAGGGTGGCGGTGGAAGCCACCGGGCATAAGGGTGAAGAGACCGTGAACCTTGCAGAAGGGGCAGGAATTACGGAAGCAGAGCAGGCAGAAGCAGAGAAGGAAGCAGGGCTGCCGGTCACTGGAATAATCACCGGGTTTGGGTATCTGGCCGGACTTGCAGGCATAGCGATGATTATCACAGCCCGGAAGATGAAGAAGCAGTATGAAAACAAGTAGAGGATGACATAAATGGTACACATCTCAGATGGCGTTCTTGACCCATGGCTCTGGGAAAGCGGATGGGCGATCACCGTTGTAATCCTTGCATACACGCTCTCAAAGATGAAGACAGAGGACGTGCCGAAACTATCTGTCATCACAGCCGCGGTCTTTGTCGCGTCGCTCATCCACATACAGGTGGGACCCACGAGTGTTCACTTCATATTAAACGGCTTTGCAGGCGTGATGCTTGGAATACTTGCGTTTCCATGCATCTTTGTCGCGCTCGTCCTGCAGTGTTTCCTCTTCGGTCACGGCGGGATCACAACGATCGGGGTCAATGCCGTCAACATGGGAGTGCCCGCGCTGATCGCCTACCTGATATTCAAAACCGGAACCAAACTCGACATCAGACCCGAAACAAAGAATAAGGTATCGCTGTTCGGCGCGATCGCGGGAGGTGTCGGTGTGGTGCTCGCACTCCTGCTTCTTGCGGCAGAACTGCTCACAACCGGCGAAGAGTTCTATGAGACGACGGTGCTTGTCGTGAGCACACACATCCCGATCATCGTAATCGAGGCGATCTTCACTGGAGTGCTCGCCGGATTTATTGCAACAGTCAAACCCGAAATGTTCGGGAAGAAGTGATACGACATGATTTCAGAGATCGACCGGTACGCGGGAATCGCATCACCGATTCACCGATGGGATCCCCGTCTCAGACTCATCTCCATCTTTGCGCTGATATTCTCAGTCATGCTTCTCTATAACCTGCAACTGGTCGTGGTCGGCATGACATTCGCAATTATTCTGACCTGCATATCAAAAATACCGCTTTCCTTCGTTCTCTCCCGTATGAAACTGGTATTCATCTTTGTGATACCGTTCTTCATCATCATCCCGTTCACGGTCATAGGCAATGGAGTCGAGATAGTGAGCTTCGGCGGAATCACGCTGAGTTACAGAGGGATCGAATACGTCAAGTTCGCTGCAATGATTGTACTTAAAGCACTCACCGCGGTGATGCTGATCTTTCCGATGATCGGGACATCCAGAATGGACATCACAATAAAGGCACTTGAGGGTCTGTATATGCCAAATAAGCTGGTACAGATGTTCGCATTCACGTACAGGTACATCTTTGTGCTGGACGATGAGTTCACGCGGATGGATCGCTCGCTTGCATCAAGGGGATTTAAGAAGCGGGGCAACCTGTACACGCTCACAACGATCAGCAAGGCGATTGCAATGCTCTTTGTGAATAGTTACGAACGGGCAGACCGTGTCTTCTATGCGATGAGGTCGAAGGGCTACACAGGAAAGATTGCCACGCTGCACGAGTTCCATGCCCGAAGGCAGGACTGGGTCAACACAGCAGTCGTCGCCGGGTTCGCGCTTCTCTTACAAGTAGCAGCAACATCTGACACGTTCAGCGCAACCCGGGGTTTCCTATGACTGCGAAAGCGACTGGGGCTGCGATAACGGCTTCGCCGTCGACGCCTGGGACGGAGAATTTTTCACTGGCGTTACGCGTCCATGACCTGAATTACACATACCCCGACGGCACGACAGCGCTCGAGCACGTCTCATTCGAGATCAAGAAAGGGGAATCCGTGGCACTCGTCGGACCGAATGGCGCTGGCAAATCAACACTCCTTCTCCACCTGAATGGCATCCTGCATAGCACCGGATCACGCGGAGCAGTCGAGATCCTCGGCGAACCGATCGATCCCAAAAAAGTGCACGAGATGCCGAAAAAGATCGGGATCGTCTTCCAGGACCCTGATGACATGCTCTTTATGCCGCTCCTTTTCGATGACGTCGCATTCGGTCCGATCAATCTCGGCATCGAGAAGGAAGAGGTGAAGCGGCGGGTCAAGGACTCACTTCTGCTGGTCGGGCTTGCAGGCTACGAGACCCGGGTCTCACACCACCTGAGTGGTGGCGAGAAGAAGCGTGCCGCGATAGCAACCGTGCTCTCGATGGATCCGGAGATCATAGCGATGGACGAGCCCACAGCCAACATGGATCCGAAGAGCAGGGCTGACCTGATAGAAATTCTCAAGACGCTGAAAAGCGAAGGAAAAACCCTCATCATAATCACACACGACGTAAACGCGATCCCTGAGCTTGCAGACCGGGTCATCGTCCTCAAGAAGACCGTTATTGCGGACGGAACCACCCGCGAGGTCTTCGCAGACGCAGGGATGCTTGTTGCGGCAGGGCTCGATGTTCCGACGATCATGCAGTTCTTTGAGGTACTGCAGGCGTTCGGGTACCCTTGTGATGTGCTCCCGCTCTCGATCGATGGCGCGGTCGATAACCTGACACAGACGATCGAGAACGGGGAAGGGCACGTGCACCTGCACATCCACAAGCATACGCACAGAGAGGTCGATGCCACCCTCTGTAAGTATCATCACTCGCATCACCGTCACCATCACCATGCGGCTCTGGATCATCCGGAGTGAATGGGTTTGGAGACGGAATCGTCTGTGAGTGGGCTGGGGCTGGTTTCGGGTATGGCGGAAGTTTCCTGATCCGGGCGCCATAAGCTGTGGCAGCCCCCAAAACGTCATCGTTATATACACTCGATGCTAACTTGTCTGATGGAAGTTACATAACGCAAAATGTGGAGAGGTTGGTCAGATGACATCAGAAACAAGCGATGCAGACACAGCGCCCCCTATCGGCGGATCAGATGATAACGTCGTATTCGTGGGCAAGAAAGGCGTGATGGATTATGTCATGGCGATCATGGCGCAGTTCAGCACAGGCACAAGCGACGTGGTGGTAAAGGCGCGCGGGCATTCAATCTCGCGTGCAGTTGATGCAGTCGAGGCTACCCGGAATCGGTACCTGACAGGCATGAAGGTAACAGAGATCAAGATCGGGACGGAAGAGATGGAAGGGAAACGGGGCGACATGATCAACGTGTCATGGATCGAGTTGTTCATATCCGGCCCAGAGGGCGACCGCACCGAATGATGGCTGCACCCCCCACCAGGAGCCTCGTTGATATTGCACCAACGATTGCCGAAATATTAGGCATCCCGCTTCCCGGTGCGGATGGGGTGGCGATACCGGAACTGATCGGTCGCCTGCAACGATGCGACCGGGTGGTATTGGTAATCGTTGACAGTCTCGGCTATTTCACGTACCAGCGGTTGCGACCCTACATGCCCAACACGCGAGGAACCGTCATCAGGTGCAGGGCTGTGGCAGATCACACGACGCCAGCGATCGCATCGATCCTCACGGGATGCCATCCGGATACCCACCGCACATTCACCACTGCTGACGTCTGCACCTCGCCGATCAAATCGATACTCGAGCTTGCAGAGGAGCGCGGCATCAAGTCAGCGGTCGTGATCGAGAGCGAGGGCGCGGAAGCGATGCGGACGAAGATCGATCTTGTTGCAGGCGTGGACGATAGCAGGGACATGCTCACCTACGATGAAGCGATCAAGGAGCGTACGATCGATCTACTGAAACACGAGCCGGTTCTCATGGCGGTGCATTTCAGGGCGATCGACAGGTATGCACACGAAGCGCGGAGTTTCGATGAACTTGCTTATGCAGCAGAACGCATCGATAGCCACATAAGCGAGATTTGCAGGCATCTCGACCGGAATACGTGCGTGATCGTCTGCGGCGATCATCCGATCCACGGAACATGCATCGAGGACGATCAGGATGTGGCGCTGATCGTACTGGACAGGTGAGCAGGTTTAACCGGCAAACTCCAAATATTGTCTGCACGAGGGCGAGCCGTGTAGTTAACTATAATATCACTTCAAACTTCTATAGAGTGGAGGCGATGCAATGGTAAGCGTTATGAGGATCAAAGAGGTCGAGCAAGATGTAGTGCTGCGTAAAGAGGACTTCGAAAGTCTGATGGGGGAGATGGAATCCTTGACAGAGACCATAGAGATCTTGAGCGACAGGGTTCTGATGGAACAGATAAGAGAAAGTGAAAAAGATATTGGAAAAGGGAATATCTTCGAAATTAAGTCAGAAGAAGATTTGAATAATTTGTTTCTGGAGTGATCCTGCGGTATACGGTCTGATTTACATGGTAGATGAGAATGAAAATGAGGTGGTTCTGGCTGCCTTTGGGCACAGAGAGGATATCTATAAACTCACACTATTCTCGTACGTCAGGTGAGGGAGGAGAGTAAGTCGCCCCCTTCCCCCAATCATCATTCGACTGAGCGCGATGGCGCTTGGGGCATGCACAGAACACAATCCCAAACTGCAACTCAATACACCTCAGACGGCTCAAACACCTTCTCGCCAACCACTTCGCCATCGATTCGTCGGTAGAAGCATGACCGGTATCCGGTATGACATGCGCCTCCAATCTGCTCGACCCGGAGCAGCAGATCATCGCAGTCGCAATCGATCAGTATCTCATGCACCTTCTGGAGGTGTCCTGAACTCTCGCCCTTCTTCCAGAGTTTCTTCCGGCTCCTGCTCCAGTAGTGCGCTATATTCGTCTCGAGTGTCAGTCCAAACGCTTCTTCGTTCATGTACGCACACATCAGCACCTCGTTCGTGCTTACGTCCTGGACAACCACATGCACCAAGCCGTCTTTGTAGTTGGGTTGAATAACGCCGCCGTTCATACGCACACTTGTGGCAACAACCGTAATTAAGATCTTCGCACAACCACAGCAACTACAACGACCAGAACAATCACAGCGACCACAACATCACAGCAACCAGGACAATCGCAATGATCATTGGAATCGATGATACCGACTCACGAAGCGACGGCGGCTGCACCACGTACATTGCGGCGGTATTAGTGGAGAAACTCAAGAAATACGGTGATCTGGCAGATTACCCGTTGTTGATCCGGTTGAATCCGAACATCAGGTACAAGACGAGGGGGAACGGCGCGATTGCCATTAATATCGAGATAGATGGGGCAAGCGAGGCAGATGAGGTGAAAGAGGTGGTTCTGGATGAAGTTAGGTCGCAGTCGAAGTTGTCTGACGAAAACACAAACCCGGGGGTGGTGTTTCTCGATGATACTCCCGCTGACATGAGAATCGATCTCGGATCATTCTTCAGGCGTGCGATGCAGGATATCCTCCGGATACAGGATGCGAAAGATCTGATAAACAGGTATGACATCGACTCCTGCGGATTTAAGAACGGACGCGGTCTCATCGGAGCGCTCGCTGCAGCCGCGGTCGCATTAAACGGCATCCCGGACCACACATTCGAGTTGATCGCATACCGAATGCCGGTCCGCATCGGCACGCCAAGAGAAGTCGATGCCGGGAGCATCCGGGACGCGGACCTGCGAACATATCCGCGGACATGGGACACCGTTGACATCGCAAACAAGGCGGTCGTCTGCGTCCCGCATGGACGCGATCCTGTCCTCTTTGGAATCCGCGGGGAAGCAGACGGGGTTATCGATGCCGCAGGTCACATCAGGTCAGAGCCGATCGAGCGCTCGGTCTTGTTCAGGACGAATCAGGGAACCGACATGCACCTGATGCGATCGACGATCGGCCGGACGCGTGGCGGGCGTTCGTATATCTTAAGAGGCGTGGTCTCTTCCGCGCCGCAAACGATTCATGGCGGGCACGTCATCTTCGAAATTGCAGAACCGCAGTCAGGATCAGGGATCGATTGCGCAGCTTTTGAGCCGACAAAGAACTTTCGGGAGATTATCCGGCAACTGGCTGTAGGGGATGGGGTTGTCGTCTGCGGAAGTGTGGATAACAGGACGGTTCATCTCGAGAAGATAAAGATCGATCGTCTGGCTGCCCTGTACGAGACCCGAAATCCGGTCTGCGCCTGCGGAAGACGCATGAAATCGGCTGGCGTCGGGCAGGGTTACCGGTGCAAGCAATGCAGAACCGCGTCTCTTGTGCCTGATCGCGTGCCGATTAAGCGCAGTCTCGAATGCGGCTGGTACGAAGTCCCACCATCTGCGAGACGGCACATCGCAAAGCCGCTCGTGCGATGCGCAGGAGGGGGAAGTGGAGGAGGTGGGTGTCCGGTGCACCCGGGCAGATGACCAGACCGCAAGTTTAATATTAAATAATGACAACATGATTTAATTGTATGACATTCCTTCTCCAGAGCAAACGGGATGCAACGAAATTCCAGATTCTCGTTGAGGTCGCATCGCATCAGCCGAATGTGCGCCAGAGCGAGATTGCACACACACTCGGGATTACGCCGCAGGCGGTCTCTGAATATCTAAAGGAACTGGCGAACCAGGGGTTTGTGTACAGCGACGGGCGTGTCAGGTACAAGGCGACAGCGAAAGGGGTCGAATGGATAACTGAACACGCATTCTCACTTCGGAGGTACGCGCGATTCGTACTTGAGGAGGTTGTCAGTCAGGTTGCGGTCTGGACTGCGATCGCTGACGAACCCTTGCAGGCAGGTACGCAGGTTTATCTCTATATGCGTGATGGGCTCCTGTACGCATCCACGAAACATGAAACAGGCGCAACAGGCAAGGTCAGCTCAGATGTGCAGAAAGGAAGGGACGTCGGTGTTACCGATCTGAAAGGGATCATCGAGCTTCCGGATGTCAGGATCGTTATCGGGAAGGTGCCGAGAGTCCATCGCGGTGGCTCTACTGCTGTCAATTACCAGATGCTTAAAAAACTTGTGGAAGCGGATCGTTTCATCGCTGTGATCGGTGTCGAGGCGTTGATCGCCCTGAAAAACATCGGGATCGATGCAGATGTGATGTTCGGCGCAAAGGAGGCGGTTGTCGAAGCAGCATGGCACGGAGTGTCGCCTTTTGTGCTTTCGGTGGATGATGAACTCCCTTCGCTGTTAAAGCGGCTGGAAGCGGAGGGGATAGAATACGAACTGCACGATCTGAAGGCGTAGTGCCCTCGATAATTCGAGCCCATGGTATCATAGCAAGCTACCTTCCTGATGCACGTATCTTTCTTTTCGGGTCAAGAGCGAAAGGCGATGCCAGAGAGACCTCTGATTTCGATATAGCAGTCGATGCAGGATTAAAAATATCGCTTGGTGTGATCGCAAGGATAAAAGACGAGATCGATGAACTGTGCACTTATTTGGGAGTCTGTTAAGAGAATTGAGTGAAGAGATTGATCGATAAGGGAATCTTGGATGTGATGCTAAGTTTGACTGACCGTGAGTGGGGTGCTTAAAACCCGCGTGCGTCAAGCATCTCCCTGATCCTGCCGCCGATCACCGCCGGAGCCGTCTTCAGGCCAGCGACATCCGGGCAGCCGCAGAGGAACATCGCAATCTCAAGTTCCGAGATCATGCGTGAGAGCCGGTCGATCACCGCATCAGCGTTCTTCATCGCAGGCGCAACCAGTGGCAGCGCAGTTCCTGAGAGCGATGCGCCAAGCGCAATCGATTTTGCGATATCGATCCCGGTGCGAACGCCACCTGTCGCAATGACTGGCAGACCGCAGGATGCGCATTCCACGACGCTTGCCGCGGTCGGGATTCCCCAGTCCCAGAACAACCCTCCGAGATGCTCAGATATTAAGTCCCCGCGATCAAGAGCACGGTAATACTCAACACCTGCCCAACTTGTGCCGCCTGCACCACCGACATCGATCGCATCCACTCCTGCTGCTGCAAGCATTGCTGCCACCTCCCGGGAGATGCCGGCACCGGTCTCTTTTGCGATCACCGGAACTGAGACGGCATCGCACACATCCTTTATCGCATCGAGAGACCCGCGTGCATGCGTGCAGCCCTCGGGTTGTATCGCCTCCTGCAGGAAGTTGAGATGGATCGCGATCGCATCGGCATCGATCATCTCGATCGCATGTTCCACGCCATCGATGCCGTACTCTGTCAGTTGCACGACCCCAATGTTTGCGTACACAAAAGCATGGGGCGCACAGTCCCGCACCACCCGAAACGTCTCTTCTTGCTCCGGATTCTCAAGCGCAGCCCGCTGGCTCCCAACCCCGATCCCGATCCCGAGATGCTCTGCTGCGAGCGCAAGCGCCTTGTTGATCGGGTACGTGTCAGGATGCCCGCCTGTCATCGACGCGATCAGAAGCGGCGCAGCCATGACTTTTCCGAACAGTTCTGTCGAGGTGTCGATCTCGTCCTTGTCGATCTCCGGTAGTGCGCAGTGGATCAGGTGGACGTCGTCGAATCCGGCAGAGACGTGCGCTTCGACTGGATCGTTTGCGCATATCTGCAAGTGCTCGATCTTTCGCAGGGATGTGGTCATTGGTATGGTATTGGCTGGATTGTACTTTATAGTGATCGAGAGAGTGACGTTTCCGAATGGATCGCCTCTACCTCTGCTCTATCGCAGCCTCATAATCAGCACCCCGACCGCCACCATCATTCCAGCGCAGATATAAAACGGAGATGCGAATCCGAACTGCGTGGCAAATATTCCCCCAAGCATGGGACCGACCACCATGCCGATTGCGCTTGCCATCGGAAAGAGACTCATCTGCTGCCCGATCATGCCAGGACTTGCGAGATCCGCGCCTGATGCGAGCGCTGGCACATTCACGGCAGCAGATGTTATGCCCGCGACAAACATGAGTGCAAACAACTGCGGGACTGATGTGACGTGAGCCATCCCGAGAAGCATGAGCGCTGTTAGGCAGAGCCCTGCCGCCACCATATTCCTCTTGCCGATCTTGTCCGAGAGAATGCCTATCGGCGTCTGGAAGAGCAGGCGTGCGGAAAAATATGCGGACAGGGATATCCCGAGCCCGCCTACGGATGCATCCAGATGCAGCTCGTAGACCGGAAGCAGCGTCGCCACGATCATGATCGCGAGCATCGTTGTGAATGTCGCGTACACGAAGAGTTTGATCTCGCCATTGGGGGTGCGATCTGTCCCGCCATCGCGGGTTTCCCGTGTCCGGGTCTCGTGCGTCTCCTTAACGATACGGTTTACGAGAAGGAGGCTTACCAGTCCGAGAACTGCGCACGCATAAAACCCGGCACCATAACCCCACATCCCTGCAATTATGCCGCCAGCCGCAGGTCCGACCGCAGGACCGATGCCCCGGATCGTCGAATATATGCCGATCGATCGCCCCCGGCTATCCTGCGTGGATACCTGGGCAAGCATAACCAGGATTGCAGGAACCATCACCCCGACCATGATACCCTGCGCGGCTCGGATGATCAGTAACTGCTCAAACGTATCGATCTCTGCACATGCAACCGCCAGCACCGCGAATCCTGCGAATCCTGCAAGCACGAACGGTTTCCGGCTGTCGAGTCTGTCAGAGAGCCGCCCCATCACAGGATACGATGCGGCAGCAAAGAGCCCGAAGACGCTGAAGACGAGGGCTGACTTGATCGCGAGACTCGCATCCATGCCGGCTGGCAGGTCTCGGATGTATAACGGAATCAATACCATGAGCATTCCGGTACCGAATTCCACGAAAAGCGCCGAGATTGCGATGTTGCAAAGTTCGGTGCGAGCCCAGAGGTTCTTCATCCGGTCAGCTCCACATATCAAGCGTGCTCTGCCCCATGGAATCAGACGCCCGCACGAGCCGTTCGACCGCCTTTGCCACACGCGCCTCTGAAAAGCTGTGTTCGTGGCACAATAGCTCCGTAATCTTCGATTCGTCGGGTTTTTTCCATTTAAGGGAATAATCATCCGTTACATCGGGGTCTAAGAAGAAGTTCTTGATCTCGTCGAGATGTTCAATCGATTCGCCGAGTTCCAAGAGCGCATCTTCGATCGAGCCGTGTTTGTAGATCAACTGTAGCGCCTTCTTTGCGCCGATGCCGTGGATGCCGGGATCGTAATCGGTTCCGACCAGTAATGCTATATCGATCAACTGCTCCTCTGTGATTCCGAGCCGGTCGAGGTTTGGCTGGAGTTCGATGATCTCCGGCTTCACATCCACATAGACCTTCTTTCCGGGCAGTTTCCGCTTTCCGCCTACCGCAAGATTCCTCACGACCTCGGGAGCACCAAAGAGCAATGAATCATAATCCTGCGATCCAACGAACCTGACATCACCGGATCTTGCCATCCGTGCCGCCTGCGCCTCGCCCTCGCTTGCCGCTTCCACAACCGGAATGCCCATCGATGTGAGCAGCGACTTCGCATCCTCAACCATCTCGGGATGCAGCCGGGACGTGGCTTGCGCATACTTAAACGCATCCTCCCTGCCCGCAGCAAGCGCTTCCTTCCACTCTCGCTCAGCCGTATCCCGTATCGCTCTTCGTTTCTCGATCGTTGCTGCCTTGAAATCCGGCGGGACTCCATCGAAGACGAAGACGAGCTTCAATCCGGCTTCGACAAGGTTTGTTGTCCGGTAGAGCAGTCCTGACAGGTGCGATGTCACCCTTCCCCGTGAATCCTTAAGCGGCGTACCGTCTCGCTGCCTTATGCTGCTCAAAAACTGGTAGATCGTATTGTATGCATCGATCGCTATGATCTGACCGCGTAAGTGTGTGCCGAGTTCAGATTCTCGCCTCTCAAACAGGTCTCCGATATCCGAGCCCATAAAGTTACCATCCGGCTGCGGCGGGATAAAGGTTTGGTCTTCATGCTTGCCGATTGATCAAAAAACACGCTGCAACACCGCCCTGCCAAAATCTCAAAAAAATGAAGGAACCGAAAAAACGGTTCCAAGCTCTTAAGCGTTTCTTTCGCTCTTACTATCCGGTTCTGGCACCCATAGCGATCATCAGCGCATCGAGCGATGTGACATGTCCATCGCCGTTGATGTCATAGTGCGAGTCGAACGGGCAGCTGCCGACTGCGATACGAAGCGCGATCAGCGCGTCCGCGGTGGTGAACGCAGGCGATTCTTCCGAGATCGGGGCGGGGGCGCATGGGACTGGTTCGGTCGCGAACGGATAGAATTCCACTTCAGCCCGCCCCTCCTCGTCATCGTAGATGCTCGCATCGATCGTGTCGTTGTTCATTCCGGATCCCCAGAAGTTGTTGATTGCATCGACACCATCGGATTGGTGATTATCGAACTGGTAATGGTAGCTGCCATCGGTCCGCAACTCGCCGTTTGCGACGATGTTATTCCAGGTGATGTTGTTCCCAGTGCTTCCGCCTGCCAGGTAAATTCCACAATCGGTGTTGTTCTGTACCAGGTTGCAGGTGACGTCGTTGTCACAGGAAGATTTCAGGCTGATGCCGTCGTCGTTGTTCGAGTTTGCGGTGTTGCTCGTGAGCGTGTTGTTGCTCGAAGAGTTCAGGTTGATGCCGTCGTCGTTGTTCAAGCTTGCGGTGTTGCTCGCAAGCGTGTTGTTGCTCGAAGACCTTATCTGGATGCCGTCGTCGTTGTTCGAGTTTGCGGTGTTGCTCGTGAGCGTGTTGTTGCTC